>JBKQQQ010000807.1:0-7892 GCA_052144275.1 Streptosporangiaceae bacterium | reverse complement strand
CGGTTCGATGAGTATGGAGACGTGGACGTCCTGAAGGTCGTGGACGTGCCGAAGCCTGCGCCAGGACCCGGCCAGGTGCTGATCCAGGTCAAGGCGGCGGGAATCAACCCGGGCGAGGCCAAGATCCGCGCGGGCCTGTTGCACGCCAGGTGGCCTGCCACGTTTCCCTCCGGTCAGGGCAGTGACCTGGCCGGGGTGGTGGCCGAGACCGGACCCGGGGTGACCGGCTTGGCCGCCGGAGACGAGGTCATCGGCTATACCGACAACCGGGCCAGCCAGGCCGAGTACGTGGTGGCTGAGGAGCAGAACCTGACGGCCAGGCCCGCGGGCGTGCCGTGGGAGGTCGCCGGGGCACTGTTCGTGGCTGGCGCCACGGCCTACGCCGCCGTCCGGGCCGTCGCGCTGACCGAGGGCGACACCGTGGTCGTCTCCGGGGCGGCGGGCGGGGTCGGCTCGCTCGCTGTCCAGCTGGCTAGGCGCGCCGGTGCCACCGTGATCGGACTGGCGGGCCAGGCGAACCACGAGTGGCTGGCCGGACACGGCGTGATTCCCGTGGCTTACGGCGACGGGGTGGCGGACCGGATCCGGCAGGCGGCCGGAAAGGTCGACGCGTTCATCGACACGTTCGGCGCGGACTACGTGCAGCTGGCCCTGGAGCTCGGCGTCGAGCCGTCCCGGATCGACACCATCGTCAGGTTCGACGCGGTCGCCGAGTACGGAGTCAAGGCCGAGGGCAACGCGGCCGGGGCCAGCGCGAGCGTGCTGGCCGAGCTGGCCGGGCTGATCGCGGACGGCGAGCTGGAGCTGCCGATCGCCGCGACGTTCCCGCTCAGCCAGGTGCAAGACGCCTACCGGCGGCTGGCGAGCGGCCACATCCGCGGGAAGATCGTCCTGACGGTCTGAGCGCGGCGGGAAGATCGTCCTGACGGTCTGAGCGCGGCGCGGCGGCGCGTACTGTCGTCATCATGAGCGAGATGCTGCCGTTGTTTCCGCTCGGCGCGGTGCTCTACCCCGGCATGCTCCTGCCACTGCACATCTTCGAAGAGCGGTACCGGCAGCTCGTCCGGGACCTGCTCGACGGGCCGGAGCCGCGCCAGTTCGGCGTGATCGCGATCCGCAAGGGCCGCGAGACCGGCATCGACGGCGTGCACTCCCTGTACGAGATCGGTTGCACCGCGACCCTGCGCCGGGTCGACCGGCATGACGACGGCCGGTTCGATATCGTCACCGTCGGCTCCCGGCGATTCCGGCTGTGCGGGCTCGATGAGACGCGCCCGTACCTGCAGGGTCAGGTCGAGATGCTCGCCGACGAGCCGGTCGACCCGGCGTCGGCCGAGCCCGCCGTGCGCGTGGTCCAGGCCGCGTTCCGCGAGTACCTGGACGCGCTCACCGAATGGGGCGGTGCCGTGGTCAGGCTGGACGACCTGCCCGACGAGCCGACGCTGCTGTCTTTCATCATCGCCGCCGCCATGGTCATCGACCTGCCGGAACGGCAGGCGCTGCTGGCCGAGTCCGGCACTGTGCGCCGGCTGGCCCTGCAGCGCGCGTTGCTGTCACGGGAGACCGCCATGCTGCGCACCACCACCTCCCGGCCGGCCCCGGACCTCAGGCACACGCCGTACAGCCCTAACTGAACGGGCCCAGGGGCAGGTGGGTGACGGCCGATAGGGGTAGGGAGTAGGCCATGGCTGAACCGGAGACCGGAGCAACCGACATCTCGCTGCGTGCCGCCGAGGTAGCGGCCGACATCACCGAGACGGACCAGCCGCAGGAGCAGCGCAGGCTCCTCAGAGCGTTCAATAAGGCGGTCAGTTCGGGTGCCCGCGCGGCTGGCCGCGGGACGCGAGCGGTACGACGGCGGGCGGGCTCGGGCTCCGGCTGGCTCGTCGGCCAGGTGGTCGCGATGGCGCCGCGGCTTCGGGTCCGCGACCAGGCGGCGCTGCAGGCCCAGTTTCCCGGCCAGCCCGCCGAGGAGATTGCCGACGCGCTCATCGAGCGTGCGGCCCACGCCGCGGCGGCGGCCGGCGCCGGGGCCGGAATGGTCGCCGTGCTGCCGGTGCTGCCCGCCTTCCCGGCCGAGGTGGCGGCGGAGACCCTGCTTGTGGTGGGGATCGAGCTCAAGCTTGTCGCCGAACTCCACGAGGCGTACGGCATCCCGGCCCCGGGGAACTTCGCCGAGCGGATGAGCGCCTACGTCGCCGCATGGGCGCACCGCCGGGGCGTGTTCATGATCGAGGGCGGGCTGATCCTCGCCGCCGGGTCGCCGCTGGCGCGGCTGCTGCGCCGGCGGCTCATCGCCCGGGCCGGCCGGAGCGCGGTCTCCCTGGGCCCGCTGCTCACCGGCGCCGCCGCGGGTGCCATGTTCAACAGCCGGGAGACCAGAAAGCTCGGCCGGGACATCCGGCGCGACCTGCGCCGCCGCGCGATCGGCCACTGAAGGAGGCCGCGGTCACATCGGCTCGCTCCGTTCCCGTCAGTGGTCTGACCGAACGTGATGAGGAAAGGGCCGGGATCGGATGGGCGAACTTGACGGGCTAGCGGCGCGTTTCGAGGAAAGCCGGCCGCGGCTGCGCCCGGTGGCCTACCGAATGCTCGTGGTGGCGGACCCCGAGCGCCTCGCCGAACTCGACTTGGCCGTGCTGGCCGACTGAGACTGCTTACCGGCCGGCGACGTTCTGCAGGCGGACCTCGCCGTGGGCGATAAGCCGGCCTGACTCATCGGTGATGTCCACCCGCCAGAGCTGCTGGGTGTGGCCCTGACTGAGGGCGACCGCCTCGACGTCTACCCGGCCCGCGGTGAGCGATCGCAGGAAGTGCGTGGTGTTGGTCAGCCCGACGGCGACCTGGCCCTGGTCGCGGACGGCGCTGCTCGCGCCGATGCTCGCGGCACTCTCGATCGCGGTGGTGTAGACACCGCCGTGCACGATGCCCCACGGCGTGTGGTGCTCCTGACTGAGCTGCAGGTGGCCGGTGACCCGGCTGGCGGTGACCGCGTCGATGACCAGGCCGGCGGCTCGGAGGAAGGCGCTGGCCGCTTCGAGGGATCCGGTTTGCCGAGCCGGGCCTGCGGCCCGGGTGGTCCCGGCCGCGTCAGCGCCCATGGCCGTTCTCCGCTGAGCGGCCAGAAGGCTCTTCCTCCTGCGCCGGCTGCTCCTGCGCCGGCCGCGGCTCGAAGACCAGGCAGGTCGTGGTGGCATGCGCGTAGAGGGTCCCGTCCGGCCCCGTGATCTGGCCGGAGGCGGTAACGACGCGCCGCCCGCCGCTTATCACCTGCCCGGTCGCGGCCACGCTCGGCGTGTTCAGGGTCAGCGCCTTGACGATGTTCACCTTCAGTTCGAGGGTGGTGTACGCCTGGCCGCGGTCCAGCGAGCTGTGCACGGCACAGCCCATGGCCGAGTCGAGCAGGGTGCAGAAGACGCCGCCGTGCACCGACCCGATCGGGTTGTACAGGTGCTCGCCGACGTCGAGGCCGAAGGTGACCTGGCCCGGTTCGACCCGGGCGATGCTCATCCCGAGCAGGGCGGCGATCGGCGCCGGCGGGATGCGCCCCTCGGCGATGCCGAGCAGGTAGTCCAGCCCGCTCAGATCGCGGGCGAGGGCCGCGCCGACGAGGGGATCCTCCCAGGTGACGTCGCGACGCCGTGCCGTCGGGGACCCGGATTCCCCGGATTCGCCGGCCAGGGACGCACCGCCGGAGCTGACGGCCCCGACCGGAGGTGCCACGACGGACTTGGCCGTTTCGGCCGTCGGCGTGCCGGGTTCTTTCATGAAACTCAATCTAGGGTAGTGCGTTCTATTATGCAACCCTCTATGCTTGTGTTCGTGCAACGGACCAGCTTTGAGGACATGACCTGCTCGGTCGCCCAGTGCCTCGATGTCGTGGGGGAGTGGTGGAGCCTGCTCATCGTCCGGGACGCCTTCCTCGGCGTGACCCGGTTCGACGACTTCCAGGCCAGGCTCGGCATCTCCCGCAACATCCTTACCCAGCGGCTGAACCACCTCGTCGACAGCGAGGTCCTCAAGCGGGTGGCTTACTCCGAGCACCCGCCTCGTTCGGAATACCGGCTCACCAGCAAGGGCCGCGATCTGTGGCACGTGATCACGGCCATGCGGCAGTGGGGTGACCAGTGGGCGGCGCCCGGCGGGCCGCCGGTCGAGACCAGGCATACCGCGTGCGGCCATATCGTCACGGCCGTGCCGGTGTGCTCGCACTGCGGCGAGCCCCTCGACGCCCGTTCGGTTGCCGCCGTGGCCGGGCCGGGCGCGTCCGAGGGCGACTTCGACCGTACCCGCCTGGCCCGGATACCGCCCGAGGGGGCCGGACGGCGGCTGTCCCGCTTAGCTCACCGGAACCGGGTCAGCGGTGCCGGGCGGTACCGGGTTGGCCGCAGATCCTTCGGTGCTCAGCAGCACCACCGTCGCGTCCGGGCGGATGGCCAGCGAGGCCCGCCGTGCCCCCGCGCCCTCGCCGGTGAGCGCGGCCCGGGCGCCGGCCAGCGAGGCCGCGCCGCACGGGCCGGCCGGTATCCCGTAGCCCGCCAGGTCCCGAGCCGCCATGGCGCTGTCGGCATCGGCGACGGCGACCGCCGCGTCCAGGCCGTCGCGCAGGTAGGGCCAGGCCAGCATCGAAGGAGTGCCGCAGGTCAGCCCGGCCATGATCGTCTTGCTGGTGCCGGTGGTGCCCAGCTCGCCGCGGACCAGGCTGGCCAGGACGCAGGCGGCGGTGCCGGGCTCTACGGTCAGCAGGGCCGTTGCGCCTGAGTCCGGCCGGCTGCGGTAGTGGATGACGGCGGCCTGCGCCAGCGAGCCCACTCCCGCGGGGATGACGACCAGGGCGGGCACGGCCACCCCCGCCTCGGAAAGTTGCGCGTCGACCTCGGAGAACAAGGTCGCGTAGCCCTCGACAATCCAGGTCGGCACCTGCTCGTAGCCGGGCCACCCGGCGTCCTGCACGAGCGCCGTACCTGGCTTGCGCGCAGCCTCGGCGGCGAGCCGCACTGCCTCGTCGTATGTACCGGCGATCTCGGTGACCTGCGCTCCCTCCGCCGCGATCGCCGCCACCGCCGTGCGGTGGACGCCGCCGGGCACGAAGACGTGCGCTCGTTGCCCGAACAGCCGGGCCATCCGCGCCACCGCCCGTCCGTGGTTGCCGTCGGTAGCGGTCACCAGGACCACCTCATCCCCGGCCGGCCACCGGGCCAGCACCTGGTGCACCGCCCAGGACGCGCCGAGCACCTTGAACGCGGCCAGGCCCATCCGGGCCGACTCGTCCTTGACCAGCACCCGCCCGACGCCGAGTTCGGCCGCGAGGGCCGGTACTTCCGTCAGGGGAGTGGGCGCGTAACCGGGCAGCCCGGCGTGGAAGGCCTTTGCCTCGGCCGTGGCGGGCGCGCACGTCCAGTTCCGGGCGGCGGGATGCTCGAACCACGGCGGGCAGCCCGCGGGCAGGCCAGGTGGAGTGATCACCCCACCACCATGCCGCCCTGCCGCTTCTTCGGCTAGATGATCACTCATTCTTCGTCATCGAACCTGTTCCACGGCCATTTGGTATGTGATCCAAGCTCTTCGGCTTGTATCGGAGTTACATTGTGGTCTGTGAGACTCGCCACACAGGCGCATCTTGCAAGCTCGACATGGCCCCCCTAAGGTTGGCACATGCCAATGGCCAGCACCTCTGGCCTTCGCAAACCTCGCCGCCACCCTTGGGAACCATACCTAGGATCGTCGGCGCGGGCTCAGCCTTCGAGGAGCAGCCGTGACCGGAACGAGCCCCACGGTACGTCAACGCGAACTCGGCAAACGGTTGCGCGAACTGCGGGGCCAGCACGATCTGACGGTCGAAGACGTCGCAGAGAAGCTACTATGCTCGGCCACCAAGGTCAGTCGGCTGGAGACGGGCGTACGTCGTCCAAGTCTCCGCGATGTCCGGGACTTGTGCGTGCTCTATGGCGTCGACGAGGCAACCTCAACCGAACTCATGAGCCTCGCTCGAGGTGCGCGAGAGCAAGGCTGGTGGACCCAGTATGAGGATCTCAAGCTGGACCCGTACATCGGGCTAGAGCAGGATGCCGTAGCTATAACCTGCTACTCGATGTATTACATGCCAGCGCTGCTGCAAACCGAAGACTACGCCCGAACTATCATTAAAGCAATTGCGCCCAAAATAGACCCAGCTATTCACCAGCAGCGCGTCGAGGTCCGGATGCGTCGTCAGGGACTGCTCGATACTGCTAACCGGCCTCGATATCGAGTACTGTTGGACGAGGCGGCACTGCGGCGGCGTGTGGGAGGTCCGGCGGTGATGGCCGCTCAGTTCGATAAAGTCCTAGATGCCGCCCGCCAAGGCAAGGCGGCTGTCCAGGTTATTCCCTTCGATGTCGGGGAGTATGCCGCTGTAGACGCATACTTTGTACTGCTGGACTTCGATGAAGAGTCGAATCTATCGCCCGTCGTCTTTATCGAAGGCCTGACGGCCAATCAGTACATCGAACGAAAGGCTGACATAGCTCGCTACCGCGAGGCTATCGAGTCCTTGCGCGATTCCGCGCTAAGCCTGCGGGATTCTTTGTCGCTTCTGCAAGAGCTCCGGGAAGGCTACGTCAGCGCGTAGCCGCTTCAGGAGCTCCTATTAGTCGAAAGAAAGGAGTATTATGTCGTCTTATGCCCCGGAAGGGGACCTCGACTGGCGGGTAGCACGCCTTTGTGACGGTGGTGCGTGCGTTAGGGTGGCGCGTCGAGGAGATTCTGTCTTGATCGGCAATACGAAGAAGCCCGAAGGGCTGACCAGTGAATTTACGACGGACGAATGGCGTCAGTTTCTTGCTGGCGCCAAGCTAGGCGATTTTGACGGAATAGCCTGAAAGGTCTCGAAAGTGATCCGCCGGTAAGGGTCGGCTACCGCAGTCGGCCCTTACCTTTACATTGTTAACATCAGCCACTGATTGCGCACAGACAACAATCGCCGTGCAGCAGATTGACAAGGCCTGAAATCTCGTGTTTGCCTCGAAGGTAGGTCTTACCGCCGGACAGCTGCATTGGGGAAGTAATGGATGGCAAATCTGCAGGCGAACCTACCTGGCGCATTGCTGGGCGGTGCGACAGTGGCGCCTGCGTGGAGATCGGCACCTTGGGTGAGTCCATCCTGATCCGTAGTTCAGCGGATCCGGACGGCATGCGTGTCACATTGAGTCGCGCCCAGTGGCGGGTGTTCGTCGCCGGGGTAAAAGACGGGGATTTCGATGGCCTCTGACCTGCCAGGTCAGAGGCCTTTTATCAGCGATGAACCTGCTCTGGCCTCGTCACGCCGCCATCGGCCCGGACAGCGCCTCCATTTTGGTCGAAGTACGGCGGGTCAAGGGCCGTGACGGTGAACTCGCCGTCGGCGACGGGTGGCCTGTCCGCCAGGCGACAGGTGATCGTGGCCTCGGCGACCTGCAGGTCGGCCTCCCAGCCTGCGCCGGCGGGGCGGCAGGCCGCGATTACGCCGGTCAGCACGAGTCCTCGGTCGGGAAAGCCTCCAGCCAGCACCCGTTCGGGATGAATACCGGCTACGTTGTCCCCCCTGGGTACGAAGCCGAGGTAGCCGACGAGCTCCGCGACTCGCCGGGAGGCGGGGCGCAGGACGATCTCATTGGGCTCGCCGACCTGGAGGAGTTCGCCGCGGTCGATCACGGCCAGGCGGTCGGCGAAGGCCTGGCCGTCGGCGAGGTCGTGGGTGACGAGGATGGCGGGGATGGACCGGTCCACGACCAGGGAGCCGACCAGCTCGGTGAGCGTGCGGCGCAGGCTCGTGTCCAGGCCCGTGTAGGGCTCGTCGAGGAGCAGCGTGTCGCAGTGGGCGAGGAGCAGGCGGCCGAGCGCCACCCGGTGTGCCTGGCCGCCGGAGAGCCGGG
>JBKQQQ010000806.1:0-3834 GCA_052144275.1 Streptosporangiaceae bacterium | reverse complement strand
TGCCCTGCACCGCCGGCTGCACCGCGGGCGGCGGTCCGGTGCGGATGCCCCCGAGCGAAAACTGGTGTATGACGGCGAAGGACCAGGCACCGAGCCCGAACATCGCCACCGCGACGGCACCGGATGTCACCGCCGCCAGCCATGCTCGGCGTGGCAGCCGAGTGACCAGCCAGCTGCCGAGCAGCGAGATGGCGCCGATGGCGGGAACGTAGAAGCGGGCGAACTGCAAGGTGGAACCGAAGGGATTGGCCGTCCAGGTGTAGGCGGCATACAGTCCCCACACGCTGAACCACGACGCGGCCAGGGCCAGCGCCACGGCCAGGTCGCGGCGGGCGTGCGCGGCCCGTTCGTCGTGGTTTCGGCGCAGCCGCACCCACCGGGCGGCGATCCACGCGAGCGCCGTCAGCCCGAGCACCAGCATGGGCATGGCCTGGATCAGGTGGGCCGGCATGTACCGCAGGTTGGGCAGCACCGCGGCGAGGCTGAAGGTGATCTCGCCCGGCTGGTATCCGGACCTGAGCGGCCCGCCGTACACCAGGTCGTCGAACACGGCCACGGCGGCGCCGAACACCGCGACCGAGCCCAGCCACCATCCCAGCGCAGCCGCCGGCACCGCGCGCAGCCGCCAGGCCGCGACCACCGCCACGACGGCGCAGCCGAGCACGACGATGTCGGTGTAGCGAACGAAGACGGCGGCCTCCAGGGCCGCAAACCCGGCCAGCCCCGTCCAGGTGCGCCGCCTGGCGGTGGCCTCGGCGGCCAGCACGGCCCACAGCAGGCCGCCGGTGCCCGCGGCGATCAGCGAGGCATCAGTGAACGTCGGCATGTAATCGCGCCAGGCGAACAGCAGCGCCGCACCCGAGGAGCAGAACAGCACCACGGCGGCCGCCCCGCCGTAGCGGCCCAGCCAGCGGCGGGCCCCGAAGAACAGGCCCAGGCAGCCCAGCACCCCGTAGAACAGCGGCGCCAGCCGGATGATCCCGAGCGCCTGGAAGGGCGCGGCGAGGAACGGGTAACCGGGATCCTTCTCGCTGATCCACCGCCCGTCGGGGAGCTGCACCCACTGCAGGACACCCGGGACGCCCGCCACCGGGCCGGGCAGCTGAGCGGCCAGCCGGTCAACCTGGGCGGTGGACAACGTCAGGAAATGCCCCTGGGTTATCGCCACGATCGAAGCGCGATACGCGTAGTCGTCCGGCTCCACCAGCCTGGCCGGGACGATCAGCACCAGCAGGCACAGCACCGCGAAGGCGGCGAGAGCTGCGAACGCCTCCGCGTGATCCCGGCTCACCCGGGCCAGCGCCGCAGGCTTCGCCTGACCGCTGGCCTGGGCCAAAGCATCCACAGGTCCCATTATCAGCCGCGTTCCCGCAGGCACCGCGCAAATCACGTGTGAGTTCAGTGTGAGCGCCGGAGCGCCCGGATTTACGCACGTAGCCAACGGATGTAGCCTCGGCTCGTGAGGCCGGCGCGGGTGCCCGATGTGATCGGCTCATCGGAGCTGGCGTGACCGGCGAACCGTTGGCCGGGCACGGCAGTAGCGGTCCGGAGATCCTGGAGCTGCGCTCGGTGCCCGGGTTCGTGGTGTTCGATCTGCCTGGCGTGCCGACCTCTGCCGGGGGGACGCGGCTGGCGCCGGATGTCGGCGTGGCTGAGGTGGCGTTGCTGGCGCGGGCGATGACTTACAAGTTCGCCGTGCTCGGTGATCGGGTCGGCGGCGCCAAAGCGGGAGTGCGCGGGGATCCGGCGGACCGGGCGGGCAAGGAGGCCCTGATGGCCCGGTTCTGCGCGGAGGTCCGCCCGCTGGCCGACGCGGGCCGGTTCCTGACCGGTCCGGACATGGGCACGGCCGAGGAGGACTTCGCGCCGTTGCGCGAGCGCCGGGCCGCGCCCGCGGCCATGCGTGCCGTCGTGGGCGGCGTGCCGTTCGAGGACGTGCTGACCGGGTACGGTGTCGCGGCGGCGGCGGAGGCCGCGCTGCGGGCCGGCTCGGGCTGGGGCTGGGACGAACGCTCCGTGGCCATCGAGGGGTTCGGCAAGGTGGGCGGCGGGGTGGCGCGCGAGGTCACCCGCCGCGGCGGCCGGGTGGTCGCCGTCTCCACGGTAGCCGGGTGCGTCATCGACCCGGCGGGACTGGACGTCGAGTTGCTGCTCGCGCTGCGCCGTGTGCACGGTGATGCGTGCGTCGTCCGCTATGGCCGGCCGGCCGGTCCGCCGGGCGAGCTGTTCACGGCGGTGGATGCTGATGTCGTGGTGCCCGGGACCCGGCCCGGGGTGATCGACGCCCGGACCGCCGGATCGCTGCCGCCGGGTGTCCGGGTCGTCGCGCCCGCCGCGAACGTGCCCTACACCGCCGAGGGGGCCGACGTGCTGCGTCGGCGGGGCATCGTGGCGCTGCCCGACTTCGTGTGCAACGCGGGCGCGGTGATCGGCTACCGGTCCGCGGTCGGCGCAGCCCCCGGCGAGGTCCTGACGGCCGTCGACGCCACCATCACCGGACTCACGACCGAGGCGCTGCGCCATCACGACGGCCCGCTCGCGGGAGCCTGCGAGCTCGCCGGAAAATTCCTGCGCAGCTGGTGGGGCGAGCCGCCCGGCCCGCCGTTCGCACCCCAGAGCTGACATCACCACCCGCTGGGCGAAGACCCCTCCGCGTCAGGCCGGATCGCCTTCCGGCAGGCCCTCGATGCCCCAGGTCCGCCGCTATAGGTAGCTAGTCGGTAGCAGGGGTTCCTCGACGGTCTCTGGTGATGTCCCCGGCGGAACATAGCCCGCACACAGGCAGCGATCCCACAGTTTCGGCGAACCCGGCCGGGCTGCGCAGGACGCCAGCGGGTGGTGAGACGCGATGGTGTGCCCGCATCGGACGCACATTTTTGTCGATGGCACAGACTCGCAGTGCCATTCCCAGAGCATATCGGCCCCGACAGACAGCCAGAACAGGAAATAGGCGAATGCGACCAGGAAGCCCACCGCCCCAAATCCAGCGTCCACGGAAGCGACGGTAAAAGCGACGGCAAGAATGGCTGGCGTGACGAACCCGTATGCGCCCCACCTGGCGGCCTTCTTCATTGGCCGCCTGGGCAGCTTGCGTGGCGGCTGGGTTCCGCCCGGCCCGGCGGGGATATCGGCGGTGACCGTGGCCAGTTCCGCGTACGTGCGTGAGCCGAACGTCTCGCCGATTCGCGCCTCGAGCTCGTCCTTGGTCAGCCGACCCTGCACGAACGCGGCCTTGAGCGTGTCGATCGTCTGCTCGCGGTCGGCATGCGACGCCCGCAGGTGGCTGCGGCCGGCCGCAACTGCCTTTTCGTCTCCCGGCCCTGCCAGCACGGCACCTCCCCAGGAGAAAGATCAAAGAACAGCGTAACGCGGCTGCCTTCTGGCGGCCATCCGCACCGGTCATGCGCGGGTAAGCGCCACTCTACGTCATCACTTATTGGATGTATTTGATCCGGGGGCCGCCAGCCTCCGGATACGCAGGAGGGCAGAATCGGCCTCGATTGATTTGAGTTAGGTGGTGCAGGTGGATGGGTTTCTTGCGTAAAACTACCCACGGGACTGATGAATATCATCGCCGGCGCCTGGTACCTGTAGTTGCGGCGGGTGCGGTAGTCATGCTGCTCGTCGTGTCCGTTGTTGCCTGTGGTACCGGATAACCCATGATCACGGTGTCAGCAGGCCGTAGTGACCGGGGTGGGCGCAGGGCGGCGTGTACGGCAGGTGCGGGAGGTCCTGGCTCCACTGCGGAGCGGTGAGGTCGTTGCCCGTCGTGGCGCAGATCCTCCGGACGGCCGCGTCGACGTCCAGGTTCCACATCTCGGTCATGCCGTCGGT
>JBKQQQ010000805.1:0-18647 GCA_052144275.1 Streptosporangiaceae bacterium | reverse complement strand
GTTCTGGCCCGGGAAAGGATCGGCGCTGGGGAGACGACCCGCCCGCGGCAGCGCATCGGCGGGAACCGGGAACGGGTCTGACGGGTACGCGTCGCGGGGGAACGGAGTCGCGTCGCGGAACGGGCCCCCGTCCCGGGAGTATCCGAGCCGCGGGCCGTGGCCGGATGGCGTCGCGCCATTGAGGGCGGCACCGGACGGGGCGGCGCCGGACGGGGCGGCCACTGACGGGATGGCCGCAGAGTATCGCGGCACGTCAGGCGCTGGCGCCGCGGGCCGTGGCGGGGCGGGTCGTGGCGAGGCGGCAGGCGTCGCCTTGTTCCGGGCCCGGGCCCGCCAAGGGCGCAGCGACGGCATCGTGGCGGGCAGCAGGGCGAGCACCGCGACCACAGTGGCGACGGCGAACACGACCGAAGGGCTCCGCACGATCGAGAGCGATACCACGGTGACCGAGAACAGCGCGGCCCACAGGTACATGAGCAGCACGCTCTGCCGGTAGGAATGGCCGATGTTGAGCAGCCGGTGATGCAGGTGCTGCCGGTCGGCGGCCATCAGCGGCTTGCCTGCCCGGGTCCGCCGGATGATCGCGAACATCAGGTCCGCGTACGGGATGATGAAGATCGCGGCCGGCATCAGCAGCGGGAGGAGGATGGCGAACCGGTCCAGGGCGTGGGTGTGCGCGTAGTTGGTCAGCAGGGCCGGGTCGAGCGAATCGGTGCTGGATATCGGCCCGTAGGCGAGCAGCAGGCCGAGCAGCATGGCGCCGATGTCGCCCATGAAGATCCGCGCCGGATAGAAGTTGTGCGGCAGGAACCCGATGCACATGCCGGCCAGCAGCGCGGACGCCACCGCGGGCACCGACTGCGAGGTGGTGCCGATGGTCCGGTTCAGCGTGTACGAGTAGACCAGGAACGACAGCGCGGCGACGGCCACGATGCCGGCCGCGAGCCCGTCGAGGCCGTCGATGAAGTTGATCGCGTTGATGGTGACCACGACGATCAAGATGGTCAGCGTCACGCTCAGGTCCCATTCGAGCGGGAACACGCCGCCGCTCGGCAACGGCAGCCAGGGCAGCGCCTGGCCGCTCCAGACCAGGATGCCGGCCGCCGCTACCTGCCCGGCCAGCTTGCTGATCGCGCTGAGCCCCCACCGGTCATCGACGAACCCGACGACGACCACGAGGCCGCCGGCCAGCAGCAGCCCGGCTTCGCTCTTCGACCCGGCCGCCTGGAATGGCTCCTGCAGGAAGGAGAGCCGGCTGACGATCAGCAGCCCGGCGGCCAGCCCGCCGTACATGGCCAGGCCACCGAGCAGCGGGGTCGGCTCGGTATGCGTATCCCTGGCCCGCGGCTCGTGAATCGCGTGGGTCGCGACCGCGACCCGCCGCACCAACGGGGTGAGCAGGTAGGTCACCGCCGCGGTGACGAGCAAGACCAGCGCGTACTCGCGCATGCTGCCTCAGCGGGCCTGGATCTGGTCGGACCGTCTAACTTTCATCATTGCCCACTTTATGGCACCAGCTACGCGCCGGCGGGCGGCTCACCGGTGGCGGGGTCCAGAGAACCTCCTGAGCCCTCCAGGGGATGCGGCGCCGCGGGCTTGAAATCAGCGACGCTGCTATGGGCGGTAGGGCTTTCTGCGGCCGGGCCCTCGTTCTCGGCATAGTGCTCGTTCTCCGCGATGACCGACGCCACCGTGCGCAGCCGGTCCACGGAGATCGCGCCGGCCCGGAGCACCTTCGGTATGGTTCCGGTCAGATCGAGGATGGTCGACGGGACGCTGTCGGCGCACGGCCCGCCATCGAGGTATACCGATACCGCCTCGCCGAGTTGCTGCTCCGCTTCGTCGGCGCTGGTAGCCGGCGGCTGGCCGTGCCGGTTGGCGCTGGACACCGCGAGCGGCCCGGTCTGCTTGAGCACGTCGAGCGCGACCGAGTGCAGCGGCATCCGCAGGGCGACCGTGCCCTTGGTGTCACCCAGATCCCAGAGCAGCGTCGGGCTGGCGCGGAACACCAGGGTGAGCGCGCCGGGCCAGAACTCGTCGATCAGGTCCTGCCCGAACGCCCCGAGGTCCTCCACCAGCGCCGCCGCGGCCCGCGCGGTGCCGACGAGCACGGGCGGCGGCATGTTCCGGCCCCGGCCCTTGGCCGCCAGCATGGTGATGACCGCCGACGGGGTGAACGCGTCCGCGCCGATGCCGTACACCGTGTCGGTCGGCAGCACGATAAGCTCGCCGCCGCGAGCCGCCGTCACTGCCGCGTCGATCCCCGCGGCCCGCATCTGCGGGTCCCGGCAGTCGTAACGCTTGCTCATCTGGCCGCAACTCCTACCATTCCCGGCACCATGTCTCAGGCGCCCTCGCCCGACCAGGCCGCGGTGACGAAGCGGTCACGACCGGCCAGGTCCTTGTTGTTGCGCGTGTCCCGCCAGCCGGACTCTTCCGGAAACACCCAGTACACCGCCGCTCCCTGCTGAGCGGCGTGCTCGACAGCGACGAGCCCGCCGGGGCGGAGCAGCCGCCGTGCGGTGCGCTCGACGACGCGGATGGCGTCCAGCCCGTCCGCGCCGCTCCACAGCGCGGCCGGCGGGTCGTACTCGCTGACCTCCGGTTCGACGAAGGCTCCCACCGGGATGTACGGCGGGTTACTGATCACGAAGTCAACCGTACCGTCGAGTTCGCCGAGCACGTCGCCGAAGTCACCCGCGTGCAGCATGACGTGCCCGGCCGTGTACGGGGCGCTCTCCGCGTACTTGCTGATGTTGCGCTCGGCCCAGGCCCGGGCGAGCGGATCGGCCTCGACCGCATGCACCCTGGCCCTGGGCACCTCCTGCCCGATGGCCAGGGCAATCGCGCCGGAGCCCGTGCCCAGGTCGGCCACCACCGGCTCGGCGACGTCCATGTCACGCAGCCGGGCGATGGCCCAGCCGGTCATCACCTCGGTCTCCGGGCGCGGCACGAACACCCCAGGCCCCACGTCGAGCTCGAGGTAACGGAAGTGGGCGCGGCCGGTGATGTGCTGGAGCGGCTCACGGGCCGCCCGGCGCGCGATGTCAGCCCAGAACCGCGCGTCGAAGTCGGCGTCGCGCACCGTGTGCAGCTCGCCCCGCCTGACATTGTGCACGCTGGCCGCGATCAGCTCGGCGTCCGCGCGCGGCGACTCCACCCCGGCGTCGGCCAGCCGCAGCGCGGCCAGCGCCACCTCGTCAAGCAGCAGGCTCATCATCGCCAGTACCGACCAGCTTCGCGGCCAGGTCCGCGGCCGCCAGCGCGTCGATCACCGCGTCCAGGTCACCGTCGATGACCTGGTCGAGGTTGTAGGCCTTATAGCCCACACGGTGATCGGAGATGCGGTTCTCCGGGAAGTTGTAGGTGCGGACCCGCTCCGAGCGGTCCACCGTGCGCACCTGGCTGCGCCGTTCCGCGCTCGCCTTCGCGTCGGCGTCGGCCTCGGCCTGCGCGAGCAGCCGTGCGCGCAGCACGCGCATGGCCTGCTCCTTGTTCTGCAGCTGGCTCTTCTCGTTCTGGCAGGACACCACGATCCCGCTGGGCAGGTGGGTGATCCGCACCGCCGAGTCGGTCGTGTTCACGCTCTGCCCGCCCGGGCCCGAGGACCTGAATACGTCGACCTTCAGGTCGTTGTCGTTGATCTGGACCTCGACCTGCTCCGCCTCGGGTACCACGAGCACGCCTGCCGCCGAGGTGTGGATGCGGCCCTGGGATTCGGTCACCGGCACCCGCTGCACGCGGTGCACGCCGCCCTCGTACTTCAGCCGCGACCAGGCGCCCTCGGAACCCTTGCCCTTCACCGCGACCGTCACGTCCTTGACCCCGCCCAGGCCGGTGCCCGTCGAGTCGAGGATCTCGGTCTTCCAGCCGCGCCGCTCGGCGTAGCGCAGGTACATCCGGAGCAGGTCGCCGGCGAACAGCGCAGATTCCTCGCCGCCCTCGCCCGCCTTGACCTCCAGAATGATGTCACGCGCGTCGTTGGGGTCCCGGGGCACGAGCAGCTTCTGCAGTTGGGCCTCGAGTTCCTCCCGGTGGGCGGCCAGTTGATCGCCCTCGGCGGCGAACGAGGAGTCTTCCCTGGCCAGCTCGCGCGCGGCCTCCTCGTCCGCCGAGGTCTGCTGCCACTGGAGGTAAGCGTGCACGATCGGGGTCAGCTCGGCGTAGCGGCGGCCAAGCGTGCGTGCTTTCTCCTGGTCGGAGTGGACGCTCGGGTCGGCGAGGGCATGCTCGAGTTCGGCATGCTCGCTAGCCAATTCGCTTAGCCGGTCGAACACCGGAATGTCCTTTCGTACCTCAGCCCGCTCTCCTCGACGGCGGCGGGCGGCCCGCGGGCGATGTTGGTGACCCGCCTGGCAGTCGGACGGCTACAGATCGAGCCGCCCGAACGCCATTCGAGCCACCATCGCGCGCACGTGCGTGCCGTCCAGCGCTAAGCCCTGAATACCCGCCCAGCGGTCTCCCCCGACCCATCCGGTGCCGATCTCGGCGCCGAACAGGCTCCGCGCCTCGCGGCTCGCACTTCCTGACGGGCACGAAGGCAGCGGGCGGGAGCCTGACGTGGCTGGGGCTGATGGACAGCCCCCGGGCGGGGCCGTTCGGGTTACTTCTTGTCGGCCTTCTGGCCGCTCGGGTTCTTGCCGAACCTCTTCTCGAACCTCGCGACCCGGCCGCCGGTGTCGAGGATCTTCTGCTTGCCGGTGTAGAACGGGTGGCAGTTTGAGCAGACCTCGACGTGGATACTGTCGCTGGGTGCGGTGCTCCGCGTGGTGAACGTGTTCCCGCAGCCACAGGTCACCGTGGTGACGTGGTAGTCGGGGTGAATGCCAGTCTTCATGTGACAACTCCTGCCTCGAGCGGTCGCCGGGTCGCCCTAGGGCGTGAACCGGTACCGCATGGGTGCGGCTTCTAGTGTGCCAGACAGTGGAACCAGTTTTCCTGATCCCGCATTCCCGCTGTCCGGTGTGGTCAGCGGGCGGTGCAGCCGCCTTCCGCGGCGTTCAGGACGCCGCGGAAGCCGGCTGCGAGCGTCAGGAGCCGAGGGTGGTCTTCTGCACCTGAAGCAGGAACTCGGCGTTGCTCTTGGTCTTGCGCATCTGCTCCATGAGCAGCTCGAGCGCCTGCTGCGGCTCGAGCGCATGCAGCACGCGGCGCAGCTGCCAGATGATCTTGAGCTCGTCCGGCGAAAGCAGGATCTCTTCCTTACGGGTGCTCGACGCGTCCACGTCGACGGCCGGGAAGAGCCGCTTCTCCGCGAGCTCGCGGCGCAGCCGCAGCTCCATGTTGCCGGTGCCCTTGAACTCCTCGAAGATGACCTCGTCCATCCGGGAGCCGGTCTCGACCAAGGCGGCCGCCAGGATGGTCAGCGAGCCACCGTGCTCGATGTTGCGGGCCGCGCCGAAGAACCGCTTGGGCGGGTACAGCGCCGTGGAGTCCACACCACCGGACAGGATGCGGCCGCTGGCGGGCGCCGAGTTGTTGTACGCGCGGCCCAGCCGGGTGATGTTGTCGAGCAGGATGACCACATCGTGGCCCATCTCCACGAGCCGCTTGGCCCGCTCGATGGCCAGCTCGGCCACTGTGGTGTGGTCGTCGGCCGGGTGATCGAACGTGGAGTGGATGACCTCGCCCTTCACTGTCCGCTGCATGTCGGTGACCTCTTCTGGCCGCTCGTCGACGAGGACGACCATGAGGTGGCACTCCGGGTTGTTCTTGGTGATGGCGTTCGCAATCGACTGCAGGATCATCGTCTTGCCCGCCTTCGGGGGCGACACGATGAGGCCGCGCTGGCCCTTGCCGATGGGGCAGATCAAGTCGATGATCCGGGTGGTCATGTTGCCGGGATCGGTCTCCAGCCTGAGCCTCTCCTGCGGGTACAGCGGCACCAGCTTGGAGAACTCCGGCCGGCCCACGGACCGCTCGGGGTCCAGGCCGTTGACCTTGTCCAGCCGGACCAGGGCGTTGAACTTCTCCCGGCGCTCGCCTTCGCGCGGCTGCCGGACGGCGCCTTCGATGACATCGCCCTTGCGCAGGCCGTGCTTGCGCACCTGGGAAAGGGAGACGTACACATCGTTCGGCCCGGGCAGGTAGCCGGTGGTGCGCACGAAGGCGTACCCCTGCGCGTCGAGCACGTCGAGGATGCCGGCGATCGGGATGAGCACGTCATCCTCGCCGATCACGAGCTCCGGCTCGGCCTGGCGGTCGCGCCTGCGGTTCCTGTTCCTGAACCGGTCCCGGCTGCGGCCCCGTCGGTCGCCGTCGTCGTACGCCTCGCCCGCGGGTCCGCGGCTCGCCGCCATCGGCTCCCGGTCCCGGCCACCGCGCTCCAGACCGCCGCGCTCCAGACCGCCGCGCTCCGGGCCACTGTTGTCACGGCCGCCGTGATCGCGGCTGCCCTGCTGGTCCCGGCTGCCCTGGTCGCGGCTGCCCTGGTCGCGTCCGCCGTTGTCGCGGCCGGACTGCTCACGGCCGGACTGCTCACGGGCCGCCTGATCCCGGCCGCGGGACGGCTGGTCGTCGCGGCGCCCGTTCCTGCGCCGCCGGTCACCGCGCTGGATCTCGCCCTGCGCGGCCTCGTCCCGTATACCCGGCTGGGCGTCCTCACGCGCGCCCTGCGGCGCGGCGCCCGTCTCCTGGGCTCCGGCCTGCTGAGCGGGAGCCTGCTGCGCTGCGCTCGGCTGAGCCGGGGCCTGCTGCGCCCGGCCGTTCGGCCGGTCGGTCACGGCCGCCTGGTCGAAGCTGAGCTGCTGCCCGGCTCCGTCCGTGCCGATCCCGCCGCGCGCGCTGGCACCCAGGCCGGACGCGGCACCGTCTCCGATGCCGGATTGCGTGCGTGTGTCTGGTTCCATAGCGTCCTGCTTCCGCAGGCGAGTCGAGTCAGCTCCCGCGGACGCGACACGCTGGTTCGAACCCTGGTTAGCGGCACCCGCCTCCTGCCGGGGAGCTCCGCCCTGCCGGGCCTCGATCGCCTCGACGAGCTGTCCTTTGCGCATCCGGCCAGCGCCCGGTATGCCCATCGTTTGCGCGATCCGCTGCAACTCGGGCATGAGCAGCGAGGAAAGGCCAGTACCACTGCGGCTGCGCGACTTGGATGTCGACGCCCTCGCTCCTGGCGCCCCCGGCTCCCCCTGTGCTGATCCGCCAGCGGCCGCGGCCGGCGCCGAGATACCGGCAGGGGCGTCCTCAGACGCGCTGGGCGCGCCACTGAGGAGTTCGGTTGTGTCGCTCACTAATGGTCCTTCCATGATTCTCGGCCGCCTGGGTGAACCCGCTAGGCCCGTCGACCCTGTACAGCGGCCCCCTTGGGGCCAGAGTTGATTCGCGCTGCTCTGATAGCCGCCGAATGTCCACGATTCCCGCAACGCCTTGCGTTCCTCCGTGCGTCGCTATGTGTTCGCAAACTAGGGAGATGAGTCGGGGAGCGCCCGGGCGGCTGTACCGCTCGCCCGCGTCCCCAGATCGCGCGCTCCCACCAAGCTGGCCGTGCTTCTCAGCTGAGAAGACAACGGGACATCCTGCGTCAAAGACCTTGGGTACGGCAACGATACCGGACCAAAGGAGTTTACCGGCGAGCGCCCGGTTTGCCGACGAGCACCCAATCCAGAGCGGGGCACCCGAGGCGTCACTAAGCCTAACACCATGAGGACTCACGGCATTCCTTCGCAGCCGTCCGTGTCGCGCGGAAGAAGAGGCAACGGTCCCAAGAGGCCCGCTAGCAGCCTCGAGCACCCAGCGTGCACAGCTCCAGATTCGATGTCTTGACCTGGATCTGCAGCTACGTGCCCGGCCGGACGGATTGGCCGCTCGTTTCCCGCGTCAGTACTCCACCTGGGACTGCGGGCGCAGGATACGCGCACCTTGCCGCTCGACGTCTAGCGAGCTTATGTGCCATGCAATACCCGTTTCTCTCACGATTGAACCCAAGCTGTCCAGGTGGTGACGATAATCAGGCTTTTCAGGGCCGCTCAGCAGCGCGAGCACCGACGGGCCCGCCCCGGAGACGACGGCAGGGATGCCGGCCTCCCGCAGCCGGCCGACCAGAGCGCTGGTTTCCGGCATCGCCGGCGCCCGGTAGTCCTGGTGCAGCCAGTCCCGGGTCGCGGCGAGGAGCGCGCCCGCTGTCTGCGGCGCCCGGGCGGGCAGTTGCGTCAGCGCGGCGACCAGCAGGGCGCTGCGCCCGGCATTGGCCGCCGCGTCCCGGTGCGGCACCAGGTCGGGCAGCAGGCGCCTGGCTACCTCCGTGCGCACCGGTGCCGGCGCCACGCACACCACCGGCCTGATCTCCGGCAGCGGCTCGAGCCGGACCATCCGCGGCCGGCCGTCTGCGGTCCAGGCGATGGTCAGGCCCCCGCCCAGGCAAGCGGCCACGTTGTCCGGATGCCCCTCAAGTTCGGCGGCCAGCTCGAACAGGGCACCGTCCGCGCCGTCCGCGCCGGGAGGGCCAGGTGGGCCGGGTGGGCCGGGCTCGGCTAGGGCCCGCGCGGCCAGGAGGCCGGCCACGATCGCGGCGGCCGAGGAGCCCAGGCCACGGCCGTGCGGGATCCGGTTCACGCAACGCAGCCCGATGCCAGGCGGCTGGCTCCCGCTGACGGCGAACGCCGCCCGCATCGCCCGCACGACCAGGTGGTCCTCTTCGGCCCCGGCCAGGTCCGCGCCCTCGCCGGAGATCTCGATGGACAGCCCGGACTCGCAGACCCACGCGTCCACGTCATCGTGCAGGCTCAGCGCGAGCCCGAGCGCGTCGAAGCCCGGCCCCAGGTTCGCGCTGGTCGCGGGCACTCGCACCCGCACTGGACCTTTCGCCCAGGCCATCTCACTCCTCACGGGAAGGTAACCGCAACGATGGAACATGGTTGTCGTCAGGGCGACGACGATGGAGCATCGTTGTCGTTGACCGCGGCCCGCGGCGGGGCGCGGGGCGGGGCCGGTGGGGCCGGAGAGCTAGGCCAGGCCTAGCGCGGTCGCGGCGGCGCCGGCGTCGGCGGCGATGGTGGCCGGGGAAGGCGCGCCGGACAGCGCCCAGTCCGGATCCTTCAGGCCGTTGCCGGTGATCGAGCAGACCACCCGGGACCCGGCCGGGAGCTGCCCGCTCGCGCTGACCCGTAGCAGCCCGGCTACGCTCGCCGCGGAGGCGAGCTCGCCGAACACCGCCTCCTGGGTGGCCAGCAGCCGGTAGGCGGCGAGGATCTCCCGGTCGGTGACCGAATCGATCAGGCCGCCCGACTCGTCACGGGCCGCCTCGGCCAGCAGCCAGGACGCCGGGTTGCCGATCCTGATCGCGGTCGCGATCGTCTGCGGCTGCAGCACGGGATGGCCGGTCACGATCGGCGCCGCGCCGCTGGCCTGGAACCCGAACATCCGCGGCGAGCGGGATGCCAGGCCCGCCCGCTGGTACTCGGTGTATCCCATCCAGTAGGCGGTGATGTTCCCCGCGTTGCCGACCGGCAGGCAGTGCACGTCGGGCGCGTCGCCGAGTTCGTCCACGATCTCGAACGCAGCGGTCTTCTGGCCCTGCAGCCGGTCCGGGTTCACCGAGTTGACCAGCGCCACCGGATATTCGGCGGCCAGCTTCCTGGCCAGCTCGAGGCAGTCGTCGAACGAGCCTTCGACCTGTAGCAGCCTGGCTCCGTGCACCAGCGCCTGGGCGAGCTTGCCGATCGCGATCTTGCCGCGCGGCACGAGCACGGCGCAGGTGATCCCGGCCCGGGCCGCGTAGGCAGCGGCGCTGGCACTGGTGTTGCCGGTCGACGCGCAGATCACCGCCTTGGCGCCGGACCCGGCCGCCATGCTGATGGCCACCGTCATGCCCCGGTCCTTGAACGAGCCGGTCGGGTTGGCCCCCTCGACCTTGAGGTATACCTCGCAGCCGGTGCGGGCGGACAGGACCGGGGCGGGCAGCAGCGGCGTGCCGCCCTCGCGCAGGGTGATCACCGGCGTGGCCTCGGTGACCGGCAGCCAGTCCCGGTATTCGGCGATCACCCCGCGCCACGGTCCCCCCGCGCGCCTAGCCTGGAGCTGAGGTTCAGTCACGGTCACTCCTCCTCCCCTTCCACCCGCATCACGCTGGCGACCGCGCGGACCACCGGCAGCGCCTCGAGTTCGCGGACGGTGGCGGCGAGCGCCGCGTCCCGCGCGGTATGGGTCACGATCACGAGCTGGGCTTCGGTGCCCCGGCTGGTCTGGCGGACCGCCTCGATGGAGACGTCGTGCCGCGCGAACGCCTCCGCCACCGGGGCGAGCACGCCGGGCTTGTCGTCCACGTCGAGCGAGACGTGGTAGCGGGTCAGCGTCTCCCCCATCGGCATGACCGGCAGGCCGGCGTAGGTGGACGCGTCCGGCCCGCGCGTGCCGGCCAGCCGGTTCCTGGCCACGGCGACGATATCACCGAGCACGGCGCTCGCGGTCGGGGTGCCGCCGGCGCCCGCGCCGTAGAACATCAGCTGGCCGGCCGAGGAGGCCTCGACGAACACCGCGTTGTAGGCCTCGCTGACGGAGGCGAGCGGATGGCTGCGCGGGATCATCGCCGGGTGCACCCGGACCGAGACGCCCCCGTCACACCGTTCGCAGATGGCGAGCAGCTTGACCACCCGGCCGAGCGCCCGCGCGCTGAGAATGTCGGTGGCGGTGACCTCGGTGATGCCCTCGCGGTGCACGTCCGCCGCGGTCACCGGGGTATGGAAGGCCAGGCCGGCCAGGATGGCCGCCTTCGCGGCCGCATCGAACCCCTCCACGTCGGCCGTCGGGTCGGCCTCGGCGTAGCCGAGCGCCTGCGCCTCCTCGAGGGATTCGGCGAAGCCCGCGCCCGAGGAGTCCATCCGGTCGAGGATGAAGTTGGTGGTGCCGTTGACGATGCCGAGGACGCGGTGCACGGTGTCCCCGGCCAGCGATTCGCGCAGCGGCCGGAGCAGCGGGATGGCGCCGGCCACGGAGGCCTCGTAGTACAGGTCGGCCCCGTACTCACGGGCCGCCCCGTAGATCTCCGCGCCGTTCTCGGCGAGCAGGGCCTTGTTCGCGGTGACCACCGGCTTGCCGCCCTTCAGCGCGGCCAGCATCAGCGACCTGGCCGGCTCGATGCCGCCGATCACCTCGACCACGATGTCGACGTCGGGCCGGGTGGCCAGCGCGTGCGCGTCCGCGGTGAGCAGCGAGCGGTCGATCCCGGCGGCCCGCCGGTGCCCGACCCGCCGCACCGCGATCCCGGCCAGCTCCAGCCGGGCGCCGACGCGCAGGGCGAGGTCTTCGGCCTGCTCGGTGAGCAGCCGGGCCACCTCGGACCCCACCACGCCGCAGCCGAGCAAGGCCACCTTGAGGGTAGGGAGGCTCTGGTTCATCCGACGTCCAGGCTGAACAGGTCGTCAAGGGTCTCGCGGCGGACGATCGTCCGGGCGGCGCCCGCGCCGACCGCGATCACGGCCGGGCGTCCGACGTGGTTGTAGTTGCTGGCCAGTGACCGGCAGTAGGCGCCGGTGGCCGGCACGGCCAGCAGGTCGCCGGGGACCAGGTCGGACGGCAGGTACGCGTGCCGCACCACGATGTCGCCGCTTTCGCAGTGCCTGCCGACCACCCGGGACAGCATCGGCGGGGCGGCCGAGGCCCGCGAGGCCAGCGCGCACGCGTAGGAGGCGTCGTACAGCGCGGTCCTGATGTTGTCGCTCATCCCGCCGTCCACGCTGACGTAGGTCCGCAGCCCGTCCACGTCCTTGACCGTGCCCACCGTGTACAGCGACACGGTGGACGGCCCGACGATGCCGCGGCCCGGCTCGACGGTCAGCCGGGGCCGGGTCAGCCCGGCGGCCCGGCACTGCCCGTCCACGATGCCGCGCAGGCTCTGCGCGAGTTCCTTGACCTCGGGGGGATCGTCCTCGTCGGTGTAGGCGATGCCGAACCCGCCGCCGAGGTCGAGCTCGGCGATCTCGGTGCCGTGCTCGTCCCGGATCCGGACCGCCAGCTCCACCACCCGGTGCGCCGCCACCTCGAAGCCGGCCGTGTCGAAGATCTGCGAGCCGATGTGCGAGTGCAGCCCGGCGAACGACAGGCCCGGGCAGGCGATGACCCGCCGCACCGCCTCGTCGGCGGTGCCGGAAGCCAGCGAGAAGCCGAACTTCTGGTCGTCGTGCGCCGTCGCCATGAACTCGTGGGTGTGCGCCTCCACCCCGGTAGTGACCCGGACCAGCACGCTGGGCTTGGCCATGGTGTCCCGTGGGGGTCCGGGGGTCCGGCCCCCCGGGGCAGGATCCGTCAGGTACGCGAGCCGGGCGATCTCCTCGAACGAGTCCACCACGATGTGGCCCACGCCGGCCGAGACCGCACGGGAGAGCTCGTCGAGCGTCTTGTTGTTGCCGTGCATCGTGATCTGTTCGGGCGGCACCCCGGCCGAGAGCGCCACCTCGAGCTCGCCGCCGCTACAGACGTCGACGCCGAGGCCCTCCGAGCTGACCCAGCGCAGCACCGCCCGGGAGCAGAACGCCTTCGCGGCGTAGAACACCCGGCCGTCGGGACCGAACGCCTCCAGGTAATCACGACACCGGGACCGAACGTCCTCCTCGTCGCAGACGTACAGCGGCGTGCCGAACTCGGCGGCCAGATCCCGCACGTCCATGCCGCCGAGCGTCAGCACGCCGCCGGATCGCCGGGCGCCGCGCGGCCAGATCCCGGGGTACAGCGCGTTCAAGTCCTCCGGCGCGGCCGGCGGATGGTCGGCGGGCAGCACGTCACCATGGCGTGGCCCGGCCGGGTGCGCGACACGGCTCATGCGGTTCCCTTCATGCGAGCGGCCTACGGACGGCGGTGCCCTACAGGCGGCTGGGCGCGCCGATCCCGAGCAGCCCGAGGCCGGCGGCGAGGCCGGTCTGCGCCGCGTCCGCCAGCCACAGTCTTTCGCTGCTGATACTCGATACTGTCGTGAAGCTGGTCGTGCTCATCGTCTCAATCGTCCGTGCTGCCAGCTCCTCCAGGTACCCGGCGAACTCGTCGGGACGTCCGCGGCGCGCCGCCATGGCCACCCGTTCCGGGAGCCAGGACAACGCGTCGAGCAGCGCCAGCTCCCCAGGTTCGGCGAGCAGACACGGCGTGAACCCGGCTGGCCTGGCCCCCAGCGCGGCGGCCCAGCGCAGCACGGCGGCAGCAGCGGCATGCGCGTACCGAACAGCATAGGCGGGATTGGCCAGGACGTGCCGCGCGATAGCCGCCGCCTCCGGGGCAGTGCCGCCCGTGGGGCCGCCCACGAGGCCACCCGCGGCGCCACCTATGGGGCCGCCGGGCGGCATCCCGGCCAGCGCGAACCGCACCGCGTCGGCCCCCGCGTACGCGACGGCCGCGGCGACCGGCCCGGTCTCTGGCCAGGCCGCTGGAAGGGGAGCCGGGGCGGGAACGCAGGACCGTTCGGGATAAAGAAAGATGGTGGCGCCCGCGGCGGCGGCGAGACGGGCGGTCAGCTGCCAGGCGAGGGCCGCCCGGGCCTGCGGCCAGTCCGGCGCGGCGGCCAGCGGGCCCGGTGGCGCGGCGGGCACCCTGCGGCCGCGCAGCGCGTCGCTCTGCGCGCAGGCGGGGCCGGCCCGGGCGATCCGCACCGCGAGTTCGGCCAGCGCGTCGTGGGTGACGGTCACGGTGAGGAACCCTCGCCCGGCCGCCTCGGCCACCGCGATCCACGGTTCGCTGGCGAGCCGGCCGGCCAGGGCCGCGGCCACCTCGCGCGGGTCCTGACCCGGCCGCGCCAGGCGAAACGGCAGGCTGGACGCGTAACTCCCCGGCGCCGGGCCCGGGCGCAGCAGCGGGTCACCGTCCTCGGCGCCGCCCGGGCCGGCCGCGGCGAGAATCGCCCGCCGCAGCCCGGCGGTGATCACCTACGCGACGCCCGCCAGTTCACGGATCACGCGGATCATCTCGTTCGGGTCGAAAGGTTTGGTGAGGTAGGCGTCGGCGCCCACGCGCGCGCCCCTGTTCTTGTCGTCCTCCTGGGCGCGGGCGGTGATCAGCAGCACCTTGATGTGGGCGGTTTCCGGCGACTTGCGCAGCTGGACCGCCGTCTCCCAGCCGTCGAGCCGCGGCATCATCACGTCCAGCGTGATGACGTCCGGGGCGATTTCCGTCACCTTGTCCAGGCAATCCTGCCCGTCCACCGCCATCTCGACGTCAAAGCCCTCGAGCTGGAGGTTGATCGCGATCAGCCGCCTGATCACCTCGTCGTCGTCCACGACGAGCACCCGTCCCAGTACCTGCGTCACTCGCGTGAGGGTAGCGTCTTCTGGCGGGTGGTCGCGCCCCCGGGACACGTTATCCAGGACCGGCCTAGCGAGCACGGGCCTTTTGAGCCCGTGCGAGCGGCCCGGGAGCGTTATCCAGGACCGGCTAGCGAGCACGGGCCTTTTGAGCCCGTGCGAGCGGCCGGTGCCGGGCTACGGCGGGACCCGTCGCGGGACCTGGATAACGCGAGCATCAAGGCAAGCACGGTGCGCGGCTACGGCGAGGACCGCAGCGGGATCTGGATGACGTGGACCATCGCTTGAGACGCTGCGGCCGCGTGTCCGGGAATGCCTTTCTGCTGGTACCCTTTCGGAGTCGCGTAGCCCCCATAGCTCAGGGGAGAGAGCAACGGCCTCCGGAGCCGTGAGCGTAGGTTCGAATCCTACTGGGGGCGCCACTTCTTGATCAGCCACCAGGCCACCTGATCAGGCTGAATGACATCCCGTACTCTTTGCGCTCCCGCCAGTACCCGCCACTTGCGCTCCCGCCAGTACCCGCCACTGTGTGCCACCGTGCGCCTGGTCTCGCACCCCAGGTGCACCCAAGGACTGGCAAACGGGGTGCCATCCCACGCGGGCGCTACCCTGCCCGCGTGGGATGGCACCCCGCGACGCCATTAAGGCAATAGGCGTGCACGACGTCGCGGGGTGGGTTACTTGCTCCCCGGGGTCGTCAGTTGCTCCACGAAGTCGTACAGCGTGATAGCCCGGAGGTGGGTATCAGCCTTGGTGAGGCGGTGCCCTGCCGATGTGGAGTCAGTGGTGGATGTAGTACATCCAGATCAGCATCACCGTGGGGATGGCCTGAGCGGACTCGGTGATCAGGTAGCGCATGGTCGATCCCCACGAACCCCAGGGTTTCGACAGGCCCGTGTGCTCGCAGAGGTGCGCCTGGGTAGACTTTGGCATGGTGAAGCTCCTTACTTGCCGTACGGGGTCGATCCGCCTGATGCCCTCCGCTGTGGTAGCAGCGGGGGGCATCTTTTGCTTGTCGCACATTCGCGATATGACATTGAATCAGAAGCCGATGGCATTTGCCAAGCTGCGCGTTTTGTAAGGTTTTCGTAATGTAGACCTCAGACAGCAGAGAGGATCAGCGCGACGGCAGAGACCTGCAGTAAAGGCCGTAGAGAGCAGCATCGGACCATGCGGACAACGCGCGCTGTAAGATTTTCGTAATCAATATCCCCGGAAACAGAGGGATCAGCGACGGTAGGCACGCTGGTACCTCTACAGGTAGTACGGTCCTGCAGAGGGGAAGGTTCCGCTCATACTCCACCGGCGCCCAAGAGCCCTCCCTGTCCTCCTTGCAAGAGTCCACTTCAGCCCTCAGGCGCCTCCATTGAGGCACGGAGGCCAGCGCTCATCCGCGCGATCCACACGTCATCCAGACCGACTACGCACCCCGCATAGATGCGGGTGAGCACTTCGACGCTGTGACCAGCCCATTTGGCGACTTCGGCGGCGGGGACTCCGGAGTTCAGCCGCCACACGATGCCTGCGTGCCGGAGGTCGTACGGGCGCTTCATGAGTGGCGTTGCGAGCTGCTCCGGCGTCAGGGAAAGCGCACGCACTTTCTGCCAGACCTGCCACCAGGTGGACGGCTGGATGAGGTTGCCTTGCTCGCTGCGGAATAGGCGACCGTCAGCGGCAACACCGAATAGCTCTATGTGAACTCGAAGAAGTCGGACCAGTTCCGGGGGGATTGGCACCTTGCGAACGGATTTACGCGAGCGGCCTTTGAGCCCTCGGCCCTCATGCACATTCCCGGTATCGGTCCATTCTTTACCGGGAGCCGGAGCGGATTCACTAAAGGTGAGAAGACCCATTCTTTATCCGGCAGATAGCATCCTGATTTGGTAAGCCGGGCCACTTCAGCCGGTCGCATCATTGCGTAGAAAATGCACGCGAAGAAGGCCGTGAACCGCTGGCCCTGCCGTGTGCCAATATAGCTTGCGGCGGTAAGCATGTCGGCTATTAGCCGCGGGCTGCCGACTGATCGTGAGTCAACGGCGTCATCGGCTCTCGGCGGCGTCCAGTGCTCGGGCAGATTCGCGGCCAGCAGAGGATTCTTTGGCAACCGCTTTTTCCGGACTGCATACGTAAGGCAGGTCCGCGTCGCCCGCAGGCGCCGGGCGTAGTAGTCCGGCGCGGCCGGAGTGCCGTCTAGACGACTGGCCAGGGCATCTAGGACGTCAGTGACCAGCGAGTCGTCATTTAGGGCGCTGACCGGTAGCGATGCCCGTTTGATCCATGCTATTGCCCGGGCCTCGTTGGCTGTCAGGGGGGCCGGGCGCCCGTGGTTGAAGTCCTTGCGCAGGGCGGCGCGCAGGATATCGGGATCTGGTGCCCCGCGTAGGTCCCGCGCCAGGGCGGGAGTGACACAGGTCAGGGATTCCACGATTGAGCGGCGACTGTTGCCAGCCGCCCCCTTCCACCGGGCCTCGATGTATTCCTGCGCGTGCTCATACCAGGTGATATCCCGGTCCTTGCGGAGCATGGAGTCAGGTAGACCGGTTGCCTCATCGAACCGTTCCCCGCGCTGCGCGGCTTTCTTCAGATCGCCCTTGAAGGACTGGGCAAGCTCGGCGGTCAGGAACGACCTGGAGAACGGCGGACGGCGGCCACCGACGGACCACCGCACCCGGTACGGCTTGGGCCGGTCCCGTTTCTCGATTGCCCAAAAACTCAGATCATAGCTGAAGCTCACGCCGCCCCCTCCTCCATCCACTCATCGAGCCAATCCCGCCTGATGCGGATGGGGCCGTTTCCAGCGATGCGCTTTACCCGGGGGCCGGTGCCGAGCGACATGTACCGCTCGAATGTCCGCCGCCCGATTTTCACGATCCGACAGACCTCATCGATCGTGAGCCACTCGTCCGAGCGAGGGTCTGTGTCCTTGCCCCGGCGGCGCTGCGGCTTGCGCGTGGCGGTCATGCGGCACCGCCAGAGGTGACCTTGTTAGGAGGGGTACCCGTACCATCCGTACCAAGCTCGTTTTGGCTGCTCAGGTGCGGTACGGATTGACCGGTGGTACGGATTGATCCGTACCACGGGGCGGCCTGCTGGTACGGATCAATCCGTACCAGGGCTGAATCCGTACCAGGGGTGACCTGGGAAAATGAGGATGGTACGGATGGTACGGGTACCCCGGCTGGCAGGGGTGGGCAGTACCGCGCCCAAGCGTCGGTGAAGTCCGGCCGGTGGTAGCCCTTGGCATGGCCGACTGGGAACCGGATCGTTTCGGACCTGATCTCGAAGTCGCTGAGCATGTCGCCGAGCCGCTTGCCGGTGAGCCCGTTCGGCCCGATGGCCGGCCAGGGAGCCTCGGGGTCGGCGTTCAGCGCTTTGAGCAGGTCTTTGGTGGTGGCGGCTTCGGGTTGCTGAGCGCGGCGAACGCGGCGCGGATGTCGGCCAGCAGCCGGATGCCGTCTGAGGTCCTGGCCTCGGAATCCTGGTCGGCGGTCAGTGTGACGGCGGCATCCCGGGCCAGGCCGGGCCACAGGCCGCCCGCCAGGTCGGCCACCGCGACCAGCGGTTCCCAGGTGTCGGCGGCGCGGTCTTCCAGCGGCATGGACGGCTCGGCCTTCTCCAGCTCGGCCAGGTGCCCGCCGAGCCACCGGTCAAGCCGGGCAGCCACCGCGGTGAGCGCGGGCCGGTCGCGGCGGGTCAGGTTGTGGCAGATGGCGGCCAGGGCCAGCCACGCAGCGTTGGCCGGGAAATGCCCGCTGGTTAACTGAACTGCCGGACGTTGCAGCAGCTCAGGAGGCCCAGCCGTCCCCGCAGCCGATCGTCGCGGTGTCCGAAACATCCCGATCGGCAGGCCGTGGCAGCCATGTCGCCAGCCTGATCGCCACAGAAACCGGACATACGGTGCTCAACCACCTGCTCAGCTTCTCCTCGCTGCCGGTCTTTGACGTCAGCCGCGGCGGGCCTTGAGCACCCGTGCGGCCACCGTGACCTGGTGCGACATCCTAACCTTGCAACTCGGCTTGCATAGTTCAGAGAACTGATGGCAGGTGCGCGAGAGGGCCGCTGGCCAGGTCCGCGAATACCTGCCCGGCGATGGCGTGGTCGCGGTGCCCCTAGGTCACGGGCGTGACAATCAGTGCCCTCCGGAGCCGTGAGCGCAGGTTCGAATCCTGCTGGGGGCGCTCCGTAACTACCAGCGAATTAGTCGCCTAAACAGGTGGAACGTTGGCAAAGACGCGCTGCCGGAGAGACTGCTGCCGGGGGCCGTGCCGAATTGCTCGAGGTGCTCTCTGATTGGGCACACGAGATCCGGGGGATCGGCACTTTGCGTACGGACTTGCGGGAGCGACCTTTTAGGCCCCGGTCCTCGTGTACGTCTCCGGTGTTGGTCCATTCCTTTCCAGGTGCCGGGGCGGAGTACCAAAGGTGAGGCGG
>JBKQQQ010000804.1:0-2947 GCA_052144275.1 Streptosporangiaceae bacterium | reverse complement strand
ACAAGGTGGCCACGCCGGTGAACTGGAAGCAGGGCGAGGACGTCGTCATCGCCGGCTCGGTGTCCAACGACCAGGCCAAGGAGATCTTCGGCAGCTGGGAGGAGCCCAAGCCCTACATCCGGATCGTCCCTCAGCCCAGCTAGGGCGTCGGGCGCCAGTGGATGTCGCAGCCACGTCGTGGTAGATCGTGGCTGCGTCATCCACGTCGCGCGGCGCGAGGCCTTCTTCCGGGGCCGACGGCAAAACTGTAACGTGTTCTAGTATGGAACCGGAAGAGGTCGACGTCGTGGTGGCGGGCAGCGGGGCGGCCGGCATGACGGCCGCGCTCACCGCGGCGCACCTTGGCCTGAGCGTGCTGGTCATCGAGAAGAGCGGGTCCTTCGGCGGGTCGACGGCCCGCTCGGGCGGCGGGATCTGGGCGCCGGGCAACGCGGTCCTGCGTAAGGCCGGGATCACCGACACCCCCGAGCAGGCCCGCGCCTACCTCGCGTACGTGTCCGGCGCCGGTGTCCCGGCGGAGTTGCGGCAGGCGCTGCTCGAGCACGGCCCGGACATGCTGAACCTGGTCCTGGCCATGACACCGCTGCGCTTGACGTGGGTGCCCGGCTACGCCGACTACTACCCCGAGGCGCCCGGCGGGCTCGCCGCCGGGCGCAGCATCGAGCCGGTGCCGCTCGACGGGCGGGTGCTCGGCGCCGAGCTGGCTCACCTGGCCCGGCCCTACCTGCCGTCGCCGGTGGCCATCACCCAGGCCGAATACCGGTGGCTGAGCCTGGGTCCGCGCCATCCGCGCGCCATCCTGGCGGGCCTGCGGGTGGCCGGACGGGCCGCGCGCAGCCGGCTGCTCAGGCACCGCGTGCTCAGCATGGGACAGGCGCTGGCGGCGGGCTTGCGGGCCGGGCTGAACGCCAGCGGCGTGCCGGTCTGGCTGGACACCCCGATGACCGGCCTGGAGGTGCGGGACGGCCGGGTCAGCGGGGTCCGCGTCACCCGCGACGGCGAGCCGCAGCTGATCCGGGCGCGGCGCGGGGTGCTGCTCGCCACCGGCGGCTTCGAGCGCAACGACGAGATGCGCCGCCAGTACCAGCGCGAGCCAGTAGGCACCCAGTGGACGACCGGCGCGGCCGGGAACACCGGCGACGGGATCCTGGCCGGCCTGGAGCTCGGCGCGGCCACCGGGCTGATGGACGACGCCTGGTGGGGCCCGGCGATCCCGCTGCCCGGCGGTCCTTACTTCTGCCTGGCCGAGCGCAGCCTGCCGGGCTGCCTGCTGGTCAACGGCGCGGGCCAGCGGTTCGTCAACGAGGCCGCCCCGTACGTCGACGCCGTGCACGCCATGTACGAAGGGAATACCCCTGAGAACCCGCACATCCCCGCCTGGCTGATCTTCGACCAGCGCTACCGCAACCGGTACGTGTTCGCCGGCCTGCCGCCGGGCAAGCCGCTCCCCCGCCGCTGGTACGCGGCCGGGGCGGTGGTCCGCGCGGACGACCTGGCCGGGCTGGCGGCCGCGGCGGGCGTCGACGCCGAAGGGCTGGTCAAGACCGTGACCAGGTTCGGCGAGTTCGCCGCGGCGGGCAAGGACGAGGAGTTCGGCCGCGGCGACTCGGCGTACGACCGCTACTACGGCGACCCGCGCTGCCGGCCCAACCCTAACCTGGCGCCGCTGGCCCGGCCGCCGTTCTACGCGGTCAAGATCGTCCCCGGTGACCTGGGCACCAAGGGCGGCCTGCGCACCGACGAGCGGGCGCGGGTGCTCCGCGCGGACGGCACCCTGATCGAGGGCCTGTACGCCGCGGGCAACGCCAGCGCGTCGGTGATGGGCCACAGCTACGCCGGCCCCGGCGCGACCATCGGCCCGGCCATGACGTTCGGCTACATCGCCGCGCGCACCATGGCGGCCGCAGGTTGATGCATGCCCGCCATCTACAGCGGCACGCGCTGCGTGCTCGTCTCACCAGGACACTAGCCTTCTAGGCGCACCGGGGTGGATGATGGCCCCGAGGAGGGCGGCTATGGCAGAGACAGCGTCGTTCACGATCGGGGCCGAGGCTAGCGGCACTGATGGGGCCTGCGGCAAGGTGACCTGTGTGGTCGTTGACCCGGTCGCCCGGGCGGTCACCCATCTCGTGGTCGAGCCGAAGCACCGGCATGGCGTCGGCCGGCTTGTCCCGCTCGACCTTGTGGACGCCACGACGGGCGAGATCCGGCTCCGCTGCTCCCTGGCGGAGTTCGAGAAGCTCGATCCCGCCGAGGAGACGCGGTTCCTGCCCGGCACGTCCGGTGACCCGGGCGGCTATGACCCGGAACATGTGCTCATGCTGCCCTACTACAACATCGGCATGGGCGCGGCTTACTCCGGCCCGATGACGGTCACCTACGACACCGTCCCGCTGGACGAGGTGGAGGTGCGCCGCGGTGACCACGTCCATGCCACCGACGGCCACATCGGGCGAGTCCAGGGGCTGGTCATCGACCCTGACAGCCACCATGTGACCCACGTGCTCCTGCAAGAGGGGCACTTGTGGGGCCGCAAGGAAGTGGCCATCCCGATCAGCGCGGTGGCCGGGGTCGACGACGGTATCCGGCTCACCATCACCAAGCAGCAGGTACAGGACCTGCCGCCGGTGGACGTCCGGCACCCGGATGGCTAGACCGGCCGGCTTACCTCGGTCCACGGGCGGGCGCGGAATGCCGCGACGTCGACCAGTTTTTCCAGCCGGGGCAGGGCTACGGAGGTGAGGAACTCTTCGCGGTGGTGACCGACGAGGCCCACCACCTCGCGCCACACGGAGCGGCCGGCGATGAAGCCCGAGGCTCCCCCTTCGTCGGCGGCGATCCGGATGATGTCGGTGAACTGGTCGAAGGGCACGCCAGCGGACAGCACGGCCCAGGGCCGGCCGAGGATCTCGGCAAGCCGCCGGCAGCCTTCCGGCGAACCGGGGTA
>JBKQQQ010000803.1:0-6749 GCA_052144275.1 Streptosporangiaceae bacterium | reverse complement strand
TCATCCTGGCGCTCATCGCCGTGCTCCTCTGCTGGGTCGGCTTTTCCGTCGGCCAGGCGCTGACCGCGCCCGGCGGCGGGTCGGTGTCCTCGAAGCTGGCCGAATGGGCCAGGGATCACTACCTGGGCCCGGTGGTGACGTTCGGCGAGTGGATCAGCTACAGCCCGCCCAAGGTGGGCGGCAAGCCCGGCTTCTCCCTCGCCGCGCCATCAGGCGCCGTGCCCGCCAAGAAGTACAAGGCCACCCGCGGATTCCAGCCGAACATCCCGGAGAAGCTGACCCCGTTTGCCAGCCCGCGGCTGGCCGGCGAGGGCGTCTGGCGCGTGCTGGAGACGGTCAAGGGCGAGCCCGCCATTTTCGGCACCTTGCTGCGGCCGGACGCCGTGCACACCTCCTACGTGGCCGGGATCGTCTCGATGGATCAGCGACTGGTCAGCTTCCAGCTGCGGCCCGGCGTCGAAGACCCGGGCCCGGGTAACTGGAAAGCCGCGTCGTGGATCCCGCCGGGCACCCGCACCGGCCTGCTGGCCACGTTCAACGGCGGGTTCAAGCTGGACTCAGCAGGCGGCGGTTTCTACCTGAACGGCGCGAGCAAGGGAGCCCTGGTGAACGGGGCGGCGTCGGTGGTCTACTACCGCAACGGCACGATCAAGATCGGCGCCTGGGGCAGCGACGTGCGGATGACCCCGAACGTGGTGGGCGTCCGGCAGAACCTCAAGCTGCTCATCGACCACGGGAAGATCCCGGCCTCGGTGAACAACGACGTGCTCGGGGCCTGGGGCGCCACCCTCGGCGGCGGGTACTACGTGTGGCGTTCCGGGATCGGCATCACCGAGGGCGGCCGGGTCATCTTCGTCTATGGCCCGTCCCTCAACGCCCAGGATCTCGCCAACCTGCTGAAGCGGGCAGGCGCGGTGGAGGCGATGCAGCTGGACATCAACCCGGAGTGGATGTCCTACGACTACTACGAGGCGAGCGGGCACCCAGCGGACCCGAGCCCGCAGGCCTTGCTGCCGACCCAGCAGGGAAGCCCGTACCGGTACTACTCGGTCTACAGCCGCGACTTCACGGTAGTCTACGCACGGTGACCGCCGAGACGAGCGCCACCGAACCCAGGGTGGCCGCGCGGCCCAGGCATGCCCGCCGGGCCAGCTGGCCGGTGGCGGTCCTGCGCACCGCCCGGCCCCGCCAGTGGCCGAAGAACCTGCTGGTTTTCGCGGCGCCGCTGGCCGGCGCGTCACTCGGGCGTCGCGACGGCCTGGCTTATGCTCTGGTGGCCGCGGCCGCCTTCGGCTGCGCCTCGGTCGCGGTGTACTTCATCAACGACGTGGCCGACGCCGAGCGGGACCGCCGCCATCCGCGTAAGCGGAACCGGCCGGTGGCGGCCGGCGACCTGCCCAAGCGGCATGCGGTCGTGCTGGGTGCGGCGTGTGCCCTGGCCGGCCTGGCCGGCGGCGTGCTGATCTCCGAGCCGCTGCTTACCGCGTCGGTGGGCGCCTACCTCACCCTTTCGTTCCTCTACTCCTGGGTGCTCAAGCACATCCCGGTGGTCGAGGTGCTCTTCGTGGCGTCCGGTTTCCTGCTGCGCGTGCTCGGCGGGGCCGCGGCCACGCACGTGCCGCCGTCGGGCTGGTTCCTGCTGGTGTGCAGCCTGGGCGCGTTCGGCGTGGCCATCGCCAAGCGCTACACCGAGCTGACGAATCTCGGCCCCGAGGCCATCAGGCACCGGCCGGTCATGCGCTTCTACCGGCCGGCGGCCCTGCGGTACAGCCAGATCATCGTGGGCGCCCTGATGATCGCGGCGTACCTGGCGTGGGCGGCGGGGGAACACCCGAGCGCCAGGCCCTGGCACCTCGCCAGCGCCGTGCCGCTCGCCGCGGCCCTGGTGCGGTTCGGCTTCCTCACCGGCCGGCGGACGACCGCGCCGGTGGAGGACCTGCTGACCAGGGACGCTCCGATGCTGGTCTGCGAAATCAGCTGGCTGGCGCTGTTCGTAGCGGGCCTGTAGGTCCGCCGCTTAAGGACTGGTGGACACCATGAATATTTTCCCGAACGAGTCTGGGCACCCGCCCCGGATCATGCTGCTCGGCGGCACCAGCGAGATCGGCCTTGCCATCCTCGCCGCGCTCGGCGCTCCCGCCGACACCGAGGTCATCCTGGCCGGGCGTGATGAGCAGCGGCTGGTGGCCGCGGGCAAGGAGCTGCCTTACCAGGTGCAGACCGTGCCCTACGACGCGATCGCCACCGAGCACCACCAGGCGTTCACGGACGCCATCTTCGCCGAGGGCCCCCTGGACATGGTCATCTCGGCGGCCGGCATCCTGGTCCCGCAGGAGGACGTCGAGTGCGACGTCCAGCGCGCCGCCGAGATGATCGAAACCAACTTCACCGGGCATGTCACCAGCCTGCTGGCCATCGCCGCCCGGATGCGCGCCCAGGGCCAGGGCACCATCGTGGTGCTGTCCTCGGTCGCCGCGGTCCGCCCGCGCAAGGCCAACTTCGTGTACGGGGCGGCCAAGGCCGGCCTGGACGCCTTCGCCCGCGGGCTGACGGACTCGCTGCACGGCACCGGGGTGCGCGTGCTCCTGGTCCGGCCAGGGTTCGTCACCGGGCGGATGACGGCGGGCATGGCGCCGGCGCCGATGGCCACGACACCGGAGCAGGTGGGCGCGGCTACCGTGGCCGCGTTGCGCGGCCGGAAGCCGGCCGTCTGGATCCCCGCGCCGCTGGGCGGGCTCGCCGTGGCCCTCCGGCTCATCCCGCGGCGTGCCTGGCGTCGTGTTTCAAAATAGTGCTGGCCCAGGGGGGCGACCCCCTGGAACCCCCGATCACGGGGGGGAACCCTTCCCCCCGTACCCACCTGGCCCCCCCTTCGGGGGGATTCCCCCGCGTACCCCGGGGCCGCGGGTAGATTCGGAAGCTGTGAGGGTACTGGTCGCGGAAGATGACGAAGGCTTGGGCGAGGTCCTGGCGCGCGGGCTGCGGGAACAGGGCTACGTGGTGGACCTCGTGCCCGACGGTGAGACCGCAGCTAGCTACCTGCGCTTCTACCGGTACGAAGTGGCCGTGCTGGACTGGCGCATGCCCAAGCTGTCAGGCCTGGACCTGGTGCAAAGGCTCCGCCGCGGCGGCGCGGCCTACGGGTCCACGCCGGTGCTGATGCTGACCGCCCGCGATACCCCGGCGGACCGGATCGCCGGCCTGGACGCGGGCGCGGACGACTACCTGGTCAAGCCGTTCGACTTCGGCGAGCTGCTGGCCCGGCTCAGGGCGCTGCAGCGCCGGCCGCCGGTCAGCAAGTCGCCCCGGATAAAGATCGGGGAACTCGAGTTCGACCCGGCCGAGCGGGAGGTGCTGATCCGCGGCGAGCGGCCCGCGCTGACCGGCACCGAACTCGGCATCCTGGAGATCCTCATGCGGCGTTCCCCGGGTGTCGCCGACCGCCGCTCGATCGCCCAGCATGTCTGGGACAACGAGGCCGACGCGTTCGGCTCGAATACCATCGACGTCCACCTGGCCCGGCTGCGCTCCAAGCTCGCGGGCGCCGGAGTGCGGATCGAGACCGTCCGCGGCGTCGGCTACCGGATCACCCCGACATGAGCCCCGGGCCCGCATGACAGCCAGCCCCGCATGAGAGCCAGCCCCGCATGAGAGCCAGCCCCGCGGCCAAGGTCGCCGCCGTCGCGACGGCGGTCATCGCGGGTGTCTACATCATCGGCGTGATCGTGCTCAACCTGGTGGTCGCCAGCCACCTGACCGAGCAGAACGACGAGCGGCTGGCCGGCCGGCTCACCGTGGCGCGGCAGGATCCGGCGGCGCTCAGCCAGCCAGTGGCCCGGGGCGGCGCGGGACCCAGCGCAGGCGGCGAGGCAGGCAGCGATATCGACGCCGACGGCGCGCCGGTGTTCCTGTGGTCCGTGAACGCGCAGGGGACGATCACCGCACACAGCCCCGGCGCGCCTACGCTACCGTCGGCCCTGCTCACCGAGCACGCCCCCCGCAGCGGGCTCGCGTTCACCGCGCCCCTGGGCTCGGTGGGCTCGTTCCGGCTGAAGATGACGCAGTACAGCGGCGGCTGGCTGGTCGCGGGCCAGAGCCAGGCCGGCGACGCGCACACCTGGCGCCTCCTGCTGAACGCGGAGATCATCGCCGGGCCGTTCCTGCTGCTCGCGATGTTCTTCGGCTCGCTCATCGTGGGCCTGCGCGCGCTGGCCCCCGTCGAGCAGTCGCGCCGCCGCCAGCTCGAGTTCACCGCCGACGCCTCTCACGAACTGCGCACTCCGCTGAGCGTGATCCGGGCGGAAGCCGACGTGGCCCTGTCCGCCCCGCGGGAGGCCAGCGAATACCGCGACGCGCTGATGCGGATCCAGGGCGAGAACCGGCGGCTGCGCCAGCTCGTGGAAGACATGCTGTGGCTGGCCAGGTTCGACTCCCGGCCGCCACCGCCCGGCGACGAGCCCGTCGACCTGGCGACGCTGGCGCAGGCCTGCGCGGACCGGTTCCGGGCCGTCGGTCCCGCGGTCAGCGCGGAGACCCCGGACGGCGCCGTGCTGATCAGCGCGCCGCCGGAGTGGATCGACCGGCTGGCGGGCGTGCTGGTCGACAACGCCTGCCGTTACGCCGGCCCGGACGGGCAGGTCCGGATCCAGGTCCGCGCCCAGGGCAACCGGGTCAGCCTGACCGTGGAGGACAGCGGTCCCGGCATCGCGGAAGCCGACCGGCCGCGCCTGTTCGACCGGTTCCACCGGGCCACCGAGCACGGTTCGGGCGCCGGCCTCGGGCTGGCCATCGGCGATTCGATCGTGCGCTCGACCGGCGGCCGCTGGCACATCGGCGACTCGCCGCTGGGCGGGGCGCTCATGTCCGTGTCCTGGAAGCATGCCCAGCCGCACCGGACGGCCACACCCCGCCTGACGGCCAGCAACCTCCAGGGCGACGGGGCCTAAGAACCCCGAGGCTCGGCCTTAACGAGGATCGTGACGCCGCGGGAGCAGCCCGATTACATGATCGTGGCCACTTCGGCCCCATTGAGACCGCCGCGCAACTGGTCCCGGCCCACTCGGCGCCTCCACCTGGCCCGTACCCGTGCCCCTGCCCGCGTTCGTGCCCCCGCCCCTACCCGCCACGACTTTCCCACATACCCCATGCACCCCGCGCGCCCCGCCACGGAACCCGAATCCGCAGGTCTGCCCGCGGCAGTAAGGCCGGGGCCAGGGCCGCGCGTGCGGAGTGATCGGGGCTTGACCGCACGCCAGGAGAGGTGCGAGACAGCCCAAAACCGGCCACGATCACAAAAGTGCCCACGATCGCCGGCCCAGCTGACTCGTGCGTACCACTGGTCAGGCGTCGGCGGCCAGTGGCAGGCGGACGACGGCGCGCAGGCCGGGCCCGGCGTCGCTCAGCGACACCGAACCGCCGTGGGCTTCGGCGGTGGACCGCACGATGGCCAGGCCGAGGCCGGCCCCGGCCACGCCCTCTTCCCCGGTCCGGCTCCGCGCGTTGTCCAGGCGCGAGAACCGGCCGAAGGCCCGTTCGGCGTCTTCGGCGGGGATACCCGGCCCGTCGTCGGACACGATCAGGACGGCCCAGCCGTCGTCGCCCCGTACCGACACGCACACCTGGCTGGCCGCGTGGCGGACCGCGTTGTCGAGCAGGTTGACCAGCAGCCGGCTCAGCGCGTCCGGATCGCCCGCGATCACGCAGGGCCCGGGTATCGGCGCCGTCGCGTCGGCCCGCACCGGCACCCGGGCTGCGCTGTAGCGCGCCACCACCGATCCGCACATCGCGGACAGGTCGGTGGGCTTGCGGCGCAGGTGCTGTCCGTCGAGCCGCGCGAGCAGCAGCAGGTCCTCGGTCAGCCGGGCCAGCCGCAGGGTGTCGGCGTGCACGTCGCGCGCCGTCTCCGGCCAGTCCAGGCCGTCGGGGTGATCCAGGGCGACCTCAAGCTGGGCGCGGATGCTGGCGATCGGGCTGCGCAGCTCGTGCGCCGTATCCGATACCAGGTCCCGCTGGCGCTGCTGCGCGTCGGCCAGCCGGGAGAGCATGTCGTTCAGCGTGACGGCGAGCGACCGCACCTCGTCGCGGGCAGGCGGCACCGGCAGGTCCCGCGGCACGCCGGTCTGCGTCACCTCGGCGGCCCCGCGGCGCAGCTCGGCGATCGGCCGCAGCGTGTACCCGGTGACCAGCCAGATGGCCAGGGCCAGCAGGCCGAACAGCAGCGGCGTTCCGATGATCAGGGCCTTGGCCAGCGTGGCGAGGCTGTCGCCCGCCTGGGCGTAGGAGACCGCGGCGATGATGACCTGGTGGCCGCTCGCCCCGACGGCCACCACCCGCAGCAGCGACGGCATGCCCAGCGGCGGCCCGGCGAGCATGCGGGCCTGGCCGGTCCGGGCGGCCGCCCGCGCCTGCGCGGGTGGCAGCATCGGCACCAGCCGGTCCGCGCCCGGCGACACGTCGGTGATCCGGCCGCGGGCGTCGAGCACCTGGATGGTGATCGTCCCGGGGGCGACGGGAACCGGGTCGGGCAGCCGGTTCTGGTCGATGAGCGCGGCCACCTCGACCGCGCCTTGCCTGGCTGAGTCGTCGAGCCCGCGGATCAGGGCGACCCGCAGGGCGTTGACCAGGAGCACCGCCGCGGCCGCGAGGGCGAGCGCCAGCCCGGCCGAGGTGACGAGCGTCAGCCGGGCGCGCAGGCTCCGCCGCCGCCACCACCGGACGGGCCCGTGCCGCTCGCCGGTCACGGTCAGCCC
>JBKQQQ010000802.1:0-5320 GCA_052144275.1 Streptosporangiaceae bacterium | reverse complement strand
TACTCCGCCTCCAAGGGCGGCATCATCGGGATGACCGTGCCGGCCGCGCGGGACCTGTCCGCCATCGGGGTGCGGGTGAACACGATCTGCCCCGGCATCATCGACACCCCGATCTACGGGTTCTCCGAGAACGCCGCGGAGTTCAAGGCCCATCTGGTGGCCCCGGTGGTCTTCCCCAAACGGATGGGGCGGCCCGATGAATTCGGTCACCTGGTCCGGGCGCTGATCGAGAACGACTACATGAACGCCGAGGTCGTGCGCTTCGACGGCGGGATCAGGTTCCAGCCCAAGTAGGCTGGTCGGGGCACGGATTCTCCTACCCCGATCGTTTTGGCGGCACGCATGTGCGGAATTACCGGCTGCCTGGCCCTGGCAGACGGAGCAGGGCCCGACACCGAGTGGGTCGGCCGTGCCGCCATGCGCATCGCCCACCGCGGGCCCGACGACGAGGGTTTCTTCGCCGATCGCGACCTGGCCCTGGGCTTCCGGCGGCTGGCCATCATCGACACCTCGGCCGCCGGCCGCCAGCCGGTGCAATCGGCGGACGGCCGTTTCGTGATGGTCTTCGACGGCGAGATCTACAACTACGTCGAGCTGGCCCAGCGCCTGGTCGCCCGGGGCGTACGGCTGCGCAGCAGGTCGGCGGCCGAGGTGCTGCTCGAGATGTACGCCTGGCTGGGCAGGGACGTGGTACGCCAGCTCAGGGGCATGTATGCGTTCGCCATCTGGGACCGCCGGACCCGTGAGCTATTTTGCGCGCGCGACCCGTTCGGTATAAAGCCCTTCTTCTACGCGCTGACCGCGGGCGGTCACCGGCCCAGGTCCGGGCCTCAGCTCAGGTTCGCCTCCGAGCGCAAGGCGCTGGCCGACGCCGGCGAGGTGACCGTGATCGACCCGGACGCGCTGCGCAGGTACCTGTCGTTCCAGTACGTGCCCGCGCCGGCCACCCTGGTGCCGCCGGCCCGGTCGCTGCCGCCCGGGCACGTGCTGATCGCCCGGCCGGGCGGCCGGGTCGACGTGTTCAGGTACTGGCGTCCCGAGCTGCGGCCCGCCAGGTCCCCGTCGTCGAGCTCGCCGGAGAAGATCCTGACCGCGATGCGCGACTCGGTGGCCGTTCACCTGCGCAGCGACGTACCGGTCGGCGCGTTCCTGTCCGGCGGAGTGGACTCGGCCACGCTCTGCGCGCTCGCGGCCGAGTCCGCTCCGGGCCTGCTGACCTTCACCGTCGGATTCGAGCGCGAGGGCTACAACGAAATCGACGACGCCTTGGCCACGGCGACGGCGCTCGGCGTGAAGTCCGTCCCCTACGTGATCAGCCCGGAGGAGTTCCTCGCCTGCCTGCCCAGGATCATCTGGCACCTGGACGACCCGATGGCGGACGCGGCCGCCGTCCCGCTGTGGTTCGCGGCCCGTGAGGCGCGCAAGCACGTCAAGGTGGTGCTGTCCGGTGAAGGTGCCGACGAGCTGTTCGGCGGATACGGCGTCTACTACCAGCCGGGCCTGGTCCGGGCCGGGCAGGCGCTGCCCAGCTGGGGACGCGCGACGATCGGCCGGGTCGCCTCCGAGCTGCCGGCCGGCCGGCGGGGCAAAGGCCTGCTCAGCCGGACCTCGACGCCGCTGCGACGGCGGTACATCGGCAACGCCTACGTGTACCGCGGTGACGAGGCGCGGCTGCTGGCCGCCCACGGCGGTGGCAGCGAGTTCGACGTGACCGATCCGGTGTACCGGCAGGCGGCCGAGGCCGGCCTGGACGACGTCGCCACCATGCAGCTAGTCGACGTCAACACCTGGCTGCCGGGCGACATCCTGGTCAAGGCCGACCGGATGGCCATGGCCCACGGCCTGGAACTACGCACCCCGTTCCTCGACCGCGAGGTGCTCGCGGTGGCCGCCCGCCTGGCCCGGGTGGAGAAGACCGCCGCGGGCACCACCAAGTTCGCACTCCGGGAGGCCATCGGCGAGCTGCTGCCCCAGGCCGCCGCGGAACGCGCCAAACTGGGCTTCCCGGTGCCGCTCGACCACTGGCTCCGCGGCGGCATGTATGGTTTCGCGGAGCAGGTGGTCCGCACGGCGCAGACCGGTCAGTGGCTGAACAAGGGCGCCGCGCTGGACATCCTGCGCCGCTTCCGGGCCGACGATCCCGAGGTGACCTGGAGGCAGGTGTGGCTGCTTGTCGTATTCTCGCTGTGGCACCAGATCTACGTGGAGCGCGTTTACGACCCGGTGGCTCTCGGCTGGGAGACCGCGGCCGCCGGATGACCAACCCAAGGAACGAGCCTGTGATTACCCCCAGGATCAGCGTCGTCGTGGCGTTCTACAACAACTCCGACGATCTTGGCGACTGCCTGGACTCGATCGCCGCCCAGTCGTTCGCCGACCTGGAAGTGATCATGGTCGACGACGGTTCCACCGACCACAGCGCCCAGATCGCCCGGGCCAAGGCGGCCGCCGATCCCCGGTTCACGCTGCTGCAGCCGGAGCACGGGGGCCCGGGCGGCGCGCGCAACCGCGGCGTCGAGCGCGCCAGCGGGGAGTACCTGGCCTTCGTGGACGGCGACGACCTGCTGCCGGCCAACGCGTATGAGCTGCTGCTGCACGCGCTCGAGCAGTCCGGGTCTGATTTCGTCAGCGGCGCGGTGTTCCGCGTGGGACCGAAGGGGATCAATCCGTCGGCACTGCATTCGCTGGCGCTCAAGGGCAGGCAGACGGGTACGCACATCACCAAGACCCCGCGACTGCTCTACGACGTGTCGGTCTGGAACAAGCTGTTCCGGCGCAGCTTCTGGGATGCCCACCAGCTGTCCTACCCCGAGGGCGTGGTCTGGGAGGACATCCGGCTCATGACCAAGGCCCACGTGCTGGCCCGGGCCGTGGACGTGATCCCCGACATCGTCTACTACTGGCGCGAGCGCGCCCAGGGCCGGCTGTCGATCACGCAGAGCCGGACCAGCATCGCCAACCTGCGGGACCGGATGACCGCGCTGGACGACATCGACGAGTTCATCGCTGTGCACTCCACCGGCCGCCTGCTCCGGGCGCACCAGCGCAAGGCCCTCAAGAACGACCTGTGGCTCTACGTCCAGGACCTGCACAAGGTGACCGAGGCCTACCGGGCCGAGTTCGCCGACCTGGTGAACGGCTACCTGGACCACGTCGGCCGCCGGGTGCTGCGCAGCCTGCCCGCGTCCCACAAGCTGGCCTATTACCTGGTGCGGATCCGGGCGATGCCGCAGCTCGCCGAGCTGGCCGCCTGGCTGATGGAGCAGCCGGTGCGCCAGGTGCCCATGATCCGGCGCTGGGGCAGGCTCCGCGCGGACCTGCCGTTCAGGACGAATTCCCCGATCCACGTGCCAGCCCGCGTGTTCCGGCCGCACTGGCGTGACCTGGACCCGTACATGCAGGTGGACGACATCGGCTGGGCCCGTGATGAAAAGGGACAGAGCGACGAAAGGGGACAGAGCGGCCGGCTGGTCGTGACCGGGCGGGCCAACGTGCCCTCTGTCGACATCCCCCGGCGCAGGAACACCTCCAAGATCGTGATCCTGCGGCCGCCTGGCCGGCGGCTTCCGGTCGTGCGGCCCGCCCGTTCGTTCCTGCACCCGGAGGCCACGGCGCTGTCCGAGCAGGACCGGTACAACTACGACTGGTCGGGCTTCCGGTTCACGGTCAGCCCCCGCTGGTTCCGCGGGACCGGGGAATGGCAGTGCTACATGCTCGTCCGCGGCCACGGCGTATGGCGCCCGGCCCGGGTGCACACCCCGGTGCCCGGCCCAGCCGACCGGCCGCAACCCCGCGAGGTGGCGCCCGGCCTGCGGTTCGGCGCCCGCTGGGCCGGTCTCGGCCTGAACGTGGCGCTCTGGCGGCTGGGCGCGGTCGTCACGGCTCTCGGCTGGCCCGACGCGGACCCCAGGACCGCGGAGATCGACGTCGAGGTGCCCGCGGGACCGGCCGACGCCGGTTCTGAAGTCCAGGCCGAGCTGGTGCTTGTCCGCAACCGGGGGGCGGCGACCCGGTCGTTCCCGGCGGCCCGGGTGCAGTCACCGGCGGGGGGCCCGCCGAAGTTCCGCGCGGTCGTCCCGCTGAGCGACTTGGCCGGGGCGACGGACGTGGTGGACCGCGCCGGCCGGGTGGCCGGCGATGACGGGATGGCCTGGGATGTCTATCTCAAGCTGGCCGGCCGCCCCCGGGTCAGGGTGGTGTGGCCGGAAGGCATGCCGGAGAGCAGGCACCTGTTCGGCGGCGGTGAGGCCGTGGTCGGCCGGAGCCGCTACGGTGACCTTGTGCTATCAGAACGTTCTCCGCGGCCGGTGATCGACGAGCACGAGTGGCAGCCAGACGGGCGCCTGGTGCTCCGCGGCAGTTTCCTCGGCGCCGGCCTCCCTGGCGCCAGCGACCGGTATGAGATGGTGCTGCGCCGGATCGGCTCCGGCGACTCCCACATCATCGGCTTCGGAGTGGACGGCGAGCGGTTCCGCATCGAGGCCGACTTGGACGCGATGCCGTTCTTCGGCCCGGCCATCCCGTTGCGGGACGGCGAATGGAACCTGTATGTCCGCCCGGTCGGCGGCGGCTCCGAGACGCTGGCCGAGCTCAAGTACGACCATGACCGGCTGGGCGACGTCACCGCCCAGCGGGTCGCCGCGGAGCGCAAGTGGTACCGGCTGATGATCACCGGCCATGACGATCCGCTGATCACCGCCGAGCCGCGGCTGCGCCGCATCGAGCAGGGCAACTTCGCCCAGCGGGCGCTGCGGCGCGGGTACTACCCGGCGATGCTCCGCACTCCGGCGCGCGACTCGGTCTTCTTCGTCAGCTGGAAAGGCAAGCAGTGCGCGGACAATCCGCTCGGCATCGCGGAGGAACTGCGCCGCCGGGGCGATGACCGCGAGCACCTGTGGGCCATCACCGACTGGTCGGTGCCGGTGCCCGAGGGCGGCACCGGGGTGCTCCGCGGCACCCAGGAGTATTACGAGGCGCTGGCCCGGTCGAAGTACCTGATCTCCAACGACGACATGCAGGCGCCGTTCCGTAAGCGCGCCGGCCAGGTCTACCTGCAGACCTGGCACGGCACCCCGCTGAAGCGGATCGGGTTCGACATCTCCAACCCGCAGTTCATCAGCGGGACGGCGTATTTCGACCACCTGGCCGCCGACATCGCCCAGTGGGACCTGCTGCTCTCGCCCAACCCGTTCAGCACGCCGATCATGCGCCGCGCGTTCCGGTACGACGGGGAGATCTGCGAGTACGGGTACCCGCGCAACGACCTGCTCAGCCGGGCCGACACCGCGGAAGTGGCCGCGCGGGTGCGGACCCGGCTCGG
>JBKQQQ010000801.1:0-6061 GCA_052144275.1 Streptosporangiaceae bacterium | reverse complement strand
CGTCCGGCGCGCCGAACATCACGTTCTCCCTGACGCTGGCGGAGAACAGCGTCGCGTCCTCAAAGGCGCAGCCGACCGCCGCGCGCAGCCGCTCGAGCGGGAGGTCGCGGACATCCGTGCCGTCCAGCTGCACCGATCCGGCGGTCGCGTCGGCCAGCCGCGGCACCAACTGCAGCAAGGTCGACTTGCCCGAGCCGGTCGCGCCGGTGAGGACGACCGTCTGACCCGGGGGCAGGTCGAGGACGATGTCGCGCAGCACGGGCTCCGGGGCCCCCGGGTAAGTGAAGGACACGTGGTCGAACACGAGGTGCCCCCTCGGGCGCACGTCCCCGCGTCGGCTCCCGCCTCGCTGGACCGGAAGCACTACGGCCCGTTCGGGATCATGATCTTGGTCTTTTCCGTTGATCTCCGGCTTCGTGTCGAAGATTTCCAGCACGCGCTGAGCCGCGGTGGCCGCCTCCTGGCCGGAGGCGATGATGTAGCCCATGGCCTCGACGGGCCAGACCAGCTGCAGCGCGAGTGTGATAAATGCCACCAGGCCGCCCAGGGTCAGCGAGTGCGTGCTGACCGCGATCGCCCCCAGGACGAGGATGAGGCCGATGACGGCGTTCGGGATCAGGTCGAGCAGCGCCCAGAAGGAGCCGAGCAGGCCCGCCTTGGCGACCTGGGTCCGGCAGATCTCCGCGGCCTGGGCGTCGTGCCTGGCCGCGGCCTGCCGGCCCCGGCCCAGCGCCTTCAGCACCCGGATGCCGGTGGCCGCCTCCTCGATCAGCGTGGCCAGATCGCCCTGCTGGTCCTGAACCTGGCGGGAGAGCACCCGGTAGCGCTTCTCGAACCGGAAGCAGACCGGCAGCACGGGCGCGAACACCACGCCGGTGATCAGGCCGAGCCACCAGTTGAGGTTGATCAGCAGCGCGATCACCGCGACGAACGTAATCGCATTGGTGACCAGGAAGATCAGGCCGAAGCCCGCGAACCTGCGGATCGACGACAGGTCGGTCGTCGCCCTCGAGAGCAGCTGGCCTGACTGCCAGCTGTCGTGGAAGGACGCGTGGAGGCGCTGCAGGTGGGCGTACATGTCGTCCCTGATCGACTTCTCGATGTCCGCGACCGCGCCGGCCTGGATCCAGCGGCGGATCATGTTCAGCAGGCCCACGGCCGCGCCGAGGGCGACCGCCGCCAGGGCCAGCGGGATCAGCAGCCGCTTGTCGCCGCGTGCGATCGCGCCGTCCACCACGGACTTGGTCAGGAGCGGGATGGCGATCTCGGCGGCGACCGCGCCCAGCGCGGCGCCGAACATCACGATCATCTGCGTGCGGAACGGCTTGAGGTAGCCGCGAAGCCGCCACAGCGCCCCGACTGGCCGTACCCTGGCGGAGGCGTGCGTGACCAGCAAAGGGGTAACAGAGGGCATTAGCCGCGAGGTTAACCGGACAGCCGGGATATTGTCATCTGATTTTTCTTCAGGCGTACGGCTTGTCGGCGGCCGTCAACTCTGGCACGCTGGCTCCCCCGGAAGCTTCGCGAACCGGTTGCCGGGATGGCCGGCAGGGAGAGGAACCGTGAAGCGCAGCAGCACCAGTCGTTCCAGGCGTAGATGAGCCGCGTATCCCGCGCGGGCGTCCTGGCCGCCTACCGCGACGGGGTCACGGTGATCTGCGAACTGGCGGCTCAGTTCACCGACGCAAGCTGGCTCGCGGCGACGCCATGTACCGAATGGCGGGCGGTGGACCTCGCGGGACACCTGCGGTGCGTCGCCGACGACTATCACGAGTACCTCGACGACGCCCCGGCCAGCAGGCTCGCGCGGCTGATGTCCACCAACGCGCCCGCGGACTCGCTGGCCCGCAAGCTGGCCAGGCAGAACTCCGCGGAGCTGGCCGCGCTACCGGACGCGCCCGGACCCGAGCACATCATGGCGTTCGCCGAGTCGGCCCGGTCCTACGGGCGCCGGCTGCCGCTGTCCTGGGAGCTGTCGCACCACAGGTACCGGGGGACCGACGTCACCGTGGGCGCGATGGCGGGCGCGGCCTGCGCCGAATGGCACCTGCACGCCTGGGACCTGGCCAGGTCGCTGGGCAAGGACTACCGTCCGGCCGACCCCGAGCTCGTCCTGACCGGGTGGCGGGCGGGCATGCCGCAGCTGTGGCCGGTGCTCACCGGGTGGGACGGCGACGATCCCTGGCATTTCCTGCTGACTGCGTCGGGCCGGGATCCGGGCTGGCTCCAGGTGTTAGAGTGGTACGCTTTGAAACTGAGTGTGATCATTAAAATGCGGAGAGTCATTAATGGGCCTCGCTGGATTTCCGGAATTCCTATGACCTATGACGTCAAGCGCGTCCGGGCGGCCTACCCGGCACTGAGCGACGGCTACGCCTACCTGGACGGCGCCGCTGGCACGCAGGTCCCCGCGGCGGTCATCGAGGCGATCGCGGACGCCTACCGGTCCGGGATCGGCAACGTCGGGGGCACCTTCCCCGCCAGCGGCCGCTCCGGTTCCATCGTGGCCGAATGCCGCCAGGCCATAGCCGACCTGACCGGCGCCAGCCCGGACGGCGTCATCCTCGGCCCCAACATGACTACGCTCACCTACCGGCTCGCGGACACGCTGTCCCGGCGCTGGGCGCCGGGCGACGAGGTGGTCGTGTCCCGGCTCGACCACGACGCGAACGTCAGGCCCTGGGTGCAGGCCGCCGCGCGCCGCGGCGCCACGGTGCGCTGGGCCGAAGTCGACATATCGACCACCGAGCTGCCGGCCGCCCAGTACGGCGACCTGCTGTCCGAGCGCACCCGGCTGGTCGCGGTCACAGCGGCCAGCAACGCCGTCGGCACCAGGCCGGACGTGGCGGCCATCGCCGCGGCCGCGCACGCAGTCGGGGCGCTGGTCTACGTCGACGGCGTGCACGCCACCCCGCACGTGCCGGTGGACGTCCGGGCGCTCGGCGCCGACTTCTACGCCACCAGCGCCTACAAGTGGTCCGGGCCGCACATCGGCACCGTGGTCGCCGAGCCGGCCCTGCTCGAGACCCTGCACCCGGACAAGCTCGCGCCCGCCCCGGAGGGCGTGCCCGGCCGGTTCGAGCGCGGCACAGCGGCCTTCGCCGACCTGGCCGGGGTCACCGCGGCGGTCGAGCATCTCGCCTCCCTCGGCCCCGACCCGGATGCCGCCACCGGCAGCAGGCGCCAGCGGGTGCTGGCCTCGATGGCCGCCGTCGAGGAGTACGAGACGCGGCTGTTCGCGCGCCTGCTCGGCGGCCTGGGCGCGATGGAGCACGTGACGCTGTACGGCCAGGCGCCCCGGCGCGCGCCGACGGCGTTCTTCACCGTGGCCGGGCACTCGCCCCGGCAGGTCGCCGAGCACCTGGCCGGGCGCCAGGTCAACGTCTGGAACGGCGACAACTACGCCTGGGAACTGGCCGGGGTGCTCGGGCTGCGGGACTCCGGCGGTGCCGTCCGGGCCGGCCTGGTGCACTACAACGACGAAGCCGACGTCGACCGCCTGCTGACTGCGGTCGGCGAACTGGCCTGACCGCCGTCGCCGAGATGGCGCCGGCCGGCGTACGCTGAATCCGGTGCCCTCTTAACGGTGCCCCCTTAGCCGCCCAGGACGGGACGATGGCGATGACGGTGCTCGGCAGCCTGCTGGCCATGCTGGCCGGGCTCCTGCGCGACCTCACGCAGCTCGCGGTGAGCCCGTCTGGACTGACCGCGCTGGCCGGGGCCATCCTGGCCGGGGCCGTCTTCGCGGCGGTGCTGGCCCTGCTCACCTCGGTGGCCAGCGCTTCCCGCGCGACCGCAGCCCTCCCGATGATCCGCCGCGCCTCGGCGCTGCGGGAGAAGTCCTGGCGCGCGGCGTTCCTGCGCCAGCGCGATCCCGACGCGGCGGGACGGTCCAGGCCCAGAGCACCATCGGCGGCCCCGGCGGCCGCCATCTCTCGCTGACCCGCGCGGACTTCCTCCCGCTGACCTGCGGGCCTCGCGGCCGCCTCCAGCCCTCATCGCGTCGTAGCTGGAAGGCCGTTGTCTCATGTTCAGTCTCCTTGGCGTCCCGGTGGACGCCGCGTACCACCTTGTCTCCGGGTTCACCGGTGTCCTCACGCCCGTTCTCGGCGGTCTGGCCGCCGTGGCCGCGATCATCGCGGTCACGATGGCGGTCCGTGTTGTCCTCATGCCGCTCAGTCTGCGCGCCCTGCGCGGGCAGGCCGTCCAGGCCCGGCTGGCCCCGCAACTGCAGGCGCTACGGCAGCGGTACGGCAAGCAGCCGGAGCGGCTGCAGCGCGAGATGTCCGCGCTGTACAAGCGGGAAGGCACCAGCCTGTTCGCCGGCATCACGCCGCTGCTGCTCCAGTGGCCGTTCCTGTCGGTCATGTACCTGCTGTTCCGGTCGCCGCAGGTCGGCGGGAAGCCGAACACGCTGCTCTCCCGCGACTTGCTCGGCGTGCCGTTGGGCATGCACTGGCTCGGCGGCGCCGGCCCGGCGAGCCTGCAGGGCGCGGTCTTCCTCGGCGTGTTCGCGCTGCTGGCGGCCCTGTGCTGGCTGTCCGCCCGGCTGGGCCGCCTGATGACGGCCCAGGCTAGCGGCGCCCAGGCCGCTCCCGCGGGAACGGGGCTGCTGGTCAGGGCGCTGCCGTACCTGACCGTGGTGATCGCCGCGTTCGCGCCGCTCGCGGCGGGGATCTACCTGCTCACGTCGCTGGCCTGGTCGCTGGCCGAGCGGGAGTTCTTCCGGCGTTCCGCCGCAGCCCCGGCCGTCCCGGAAGTCCCGGCGCACCGGAAAACCCTGACCGCCGGGAACGGTCAGCCTTAACGACGCGATCAGCGTGCGCAGCAGCCGGATCGGCGGCGAGCCGTGCGCCAGCATGCGGTCGTGGACCTGCTGGTCGGTCAGGCCGGGCTCGGCCGTCCGCAGGTCGTCCGCCAGGTCGGAGATCTCGCAATACCCGACGTAGTACGTGGACAGCTGGGCCGACGTGAGCTGGGCGCGGCGCCACTTGCCCGCTGCCTCGCCTTCCTCCTGGTAGCCGCGGCCCGTCATCAGGGCCATGGCTTCCGCCTCGGTCATGCCGTGCCCGTGGATCCCGGCGTCCAAGATGGCGTTGATGATCGTGCGCAGCTGCATCTTGAGCTGCTGCATCCGGAGCGCTCGCGGATCGCCCTCACCCGGGTACCCCTGCTCCGCCATGATCCGTTCGGTATAGGCCGCCCACCCCTCGGTGAACGAGCCGGACCGCAGCGCCGCGCGGATCGCGGTGTCCGAGCCTGTGAACCGGCGCGAGTGCTGCAGCTGCAGGTAGTGGCCCGGCATGGCCTCGTGCACCATCAGGTTGTGCACCAGGTGCCGGTTGTACTCGCGGTAGAACGAGGCGACCCGCTGGGCCGGCCAGTCCGCCGGCGTCGGCGACACTGCGATGAACGTCGGCAGCCGCGAGGTCTCGAGCGGGCCGGGGGAGTCGCAGTAGGCCACCGCGACCCCGCGGTCGATTTCCGGCATCACGATCAGCTCCACCGGGTCGTCGTAGACCGAGACCAGGCGGCGGTCGGTCACGAACGCGGTCTGCGCGGCGAGGGCGTCGCGGCAGAACTCCAGGATGGTCGCGTCGTCCGGCACGTCCTCGGCCAGCCGGTCCAGCACCTGCCGCGCCACCTCGGGGCCGGGCTTGGCCACGCCAGCCATCTCGGCGGCCAGCTGAGCGATCTCCTCGCTCGCCCGGTCCAGGTCGGCCTGGGCCCGGGCCAGGATCGCGTCCGCGTCCGTCGCCGCGCTCAAGGTGAGCGACAGCTTGCGGGCGAACCGTTCCGGCCCGATTCTCGGATCAGCGAAACCATCGGGACCGGCGAGCCGGGCGGAGAGCCAGGCCCGGTGCTCGGTCAGCGCCTCGAGCGCGGCGGGGCGCACCTCAGCCAGCTGCGCGGCGCATTGCGGCGCGGCCTTGAGCGCGGCGTCGATCTCCTTGCTGACCAGCGCGATCGTGCCGTCGAACTGCCCGATCGCGGTCTCGGTGTGGACCCGGGGCATGCGCCCGAGCTGCCGGCGGGCCTCGGCCAGCACGGCGGGAATGGC
>JBKQQQ010000800.1:0-7504 GCA_052144275.1 Streptosporangiaceae bacterium | reverse complement strand
GGCGATCACAGATCGCCAGGGCCAGGTACACCGACGGCGCATAGTCGCCGGCCTCGACCGCCACGATGGTCTGCCGGGTCACCCCGACCGCCTCGGCGAGCTGAGCCTGGGTGAGTTCCGCGAGCAGCCGCGCTCGCCGTACCCCGTTGCGCCGTCCTGCAGCTGATGTCCTGCCCACAGCCAGAACCGTAAGGGCTACTCGACATGATGTCAAGATTACCCGACATAACGTCGGGTAGACGCGACACGTCAGCCAGCCTGAGCAGCGGCCGGCCCGAACGGACCGCGGCCAAGACCGCGAGCAGCCGCGGCCGCTCCCCGTCCAGGGACCACGCGGCAGCCGGCAACCGGCCAATCGCGGGGCCGGCCAGGGATGATGGCGCAGCGGGCACGGCCTCCCGGCAGGTGCAGGAACCGCCCTGATCACTTCCCGGGCCGCGCCAGCACCGCTACCGGCTCACACCGGCGCGCCGCAAACCAAGCTAAATCACCAGCCAAACAGGACTTTGCCGACCCCTGCCCCAGAGACTCACGCTGACATCACGAAAAGGCCAGCCTGCAGCCCCATACCCCCCGGAATTATCCGGCATTCACCCGGCATCCCTGGACACGATCCGTAACCAGAATCCAGGACGTCATCGAACACACCGCAACTAAATACGAGCGTTCACCAGTCCTGCAAGTCGTCGCCAGTCCGGCTGAGGATTCCATCGAACGGCACATGGACGGCGGTAGTCGTTCCAGTTGGCGGGAGTGTCGAGGTGGCAGTTAAGATCTCGTCAAGTCATCGCCCTGACCCGCCGGATATTCTTTGCCTTGCCGGAGGCTATCCCGTCGCCACCAGGTCAAGAAAGCGGTCATCAGCACCGTCCACACGGCCACCCAGGACCATGAGAAGGGCCCCGTGATCGCCGAGGTGACGGCGCCCACGACAGCGGCCGCGGCAAAGTTGACGACTCCCGCGAACAGGATGTACTGCTTCAGCGTTAGCCGCTGCACCCAGCGGCGGTACCCGGCCACCGTCAAGCTGTGATACCTGGCCGAATTGTCTGGCATGCCCCTCAGTATGGCCTATCCCTCCTCGCAAGGTGCCAGGGTTCCGTGGAGCGGGCACCTTGGATGATCAGTGGCTCCGCCGAGCCAGGCAGAGGCAGGCATTGGCGGAGCACCCAGCACGCGACTGCCGGGTGTCTGGCTGCCCCGCGCGGGCCGGAAGGTCACCGCCACGTCGGGAACGCCCGTCTGCAAGACGTGCGCGCCGCCGGGCGGTGCTCTGCCCGGTACCCGCATCTGCCCTTGGTGTGCCCGCGAGAGGCGGTTCCGGTTCGGGCGCAGTTCAGCACCAAGGTCCGTGATGCCCAGGGCATGTGTGCGAATACACAGCGAGAGTGTGAATTGCCGTGCGGCTGCGCGGCGATATCATCTCTGGCTGTGAGCCGGCGGCGCAGCTGAGCCAGGTGACGCTGGCAGCCGCGGGCTAGGCGTTATCAGCGAGGCGGTCGCGGGCGCCGCGGATCGTGAAGGCAGCGAGGCCCACGGCGAAAACGACCGAGGCGCAGATCCAGGCGCCGTGGTCGGTCGGCGGGCGGGCCGGCCAGGTCCACGGGCTGCGCCAGGCCTCGAGCAGCGCGTACTGGGCGAAGGCCATGTAGCCCAGCGGGAGGGTCCAGGCCAGCAGGCCACCCGTCGCGAGAGATGTCAGCAGTCCTATGCCGGTCATGCCGATGACGTTGCGGGCCATCACGAGGATGCCCTCGTTCAGGCCGGCCCCGGTCACCGCGAGCTGGAGCAGCCCGATCGCCACCCCGGTCAGCGCCAGCGCGGTGCCGAACCGCAAGTAAGGCAGCCAGCGGCCGGTGGCACGCTCCGGCTCGCCGAACGGGCTGTGGCTGGTCACCGCGACCGCCGCGGCCGCGCCCGCCTCGATGATCAGCGGGATCTGCTGCGCGTAGGGACCACCGCTGAACGTCCAGTACCACGTCAGCGCGGCGCGCAGCACGCCGCCGCAGGCCGCGAGCACCGCGACCGCCGCAGGGACGCGCCGGCTGCGCAGGTGTAGCCAGACCAGGCGTGCTCCCGGCCGGCCGCGCCAGGCCAGCGGGGCCGGCACCGGCGGCCATTCGCGGACCGCAGCGGCGGTCATGGCAGCTGGGCCAGGGTGATTTGGCCGACCCGGAGCGCGGGCAGGTGCGCGGCCAGCCAGGCGTGCCGCGTGCTAGGCGACAGCGCGGCAAACCGAGAGGCGGCGGCGGTGATCTGCGCTTGCGACGGGCCACCGGACTGACCGCCCTGGCCGGCGCCCTGAGGGGGCTGCGAGCCGGCCGCGATCATCAGGGCGTCCTCCACCGCCTGCTGCGCCGCGCCGAGCGGCGCGGGCCCGGTCCAGACCGCGGCCGCCGCATGCGGCGGTTCCGCGAGGAACGAGTCGAGGAGACCCTGCTGGAACGCGGCGCGCCAGAACGCCCCGGCCCCGGCCGGGATTCCTATGAACCCCCCGAACAGGTCGCCCACCTGTTCCCCGTTGTACTCGAACACCGGCGGGTTCCCGGCGATGTAGCTCGGCTCGTAGCCGCTCAGCCCCGTGCCCACGCTCGCCACCTGCTCCGCGCGGACCGGCGCGCCGGGCAGGCCGGCGATCTCGGCCGCCACCGGGTCAAGGGCAGCCGTCACGTCGCTCAGATAACCGCTGAACGCCGGGTTGATGCACACCTGGAATCCCCCGGGCCCGGACGTGCAGTCGGGGACAAACGGGACCGGCTTATCGCTGGCCGCGTCGTGCAGCGCCGGGATCTCCCAGCCGGTGGCGGTCAGCTCCGCGGTCCCGGCGAGCGAGTAAGCGGTCCACGACGCGGCGACGCCCGCCGCAAGCAGGACGACTGCGATCACGCGCAGCCACCAGCCGTCACCGGCCGCCAGCGTGCCGCGCACCGACCAGCCGTTGCTGGCCAGCTTGCGGAGCGCCGGCGCCAGGCTGAGCACGCCGAGCAGCGCGACCGTGATCCCGCCCATGAACATGACCTGCGCGATCGGCACGTCCGGCAGGACATGGTAAAAGACGCCGGCGTCGACCTTCGGCGGGGACGTGCCCGGGGCCAGCAGCGCGTACTTGCTCGACGTGGCCGTCACGTTGAACGCGGCGTGAAACCCCGCGAAGCCCAGGACGACGACGGCGACCGCCACCAGCGGCGCGGTGAACCGGCCGGGGAAAAGCGTGCCGCATGTGAACCCGATGACGGTCACCACGATCACGTCGGCCGCGCCGACGAAGACCGGCCACAGCGGCGGCCCGCCCCAGGTCGCCTGCAGCGCGGTCTGGACATAAAGCGCGGCGACGCCGACCAGGAACGCCAGCAGCAGCCAGCACTCCGTCGCGCCGAGCGCGACGGCGTGCCGCGCCCACGCCGCGCGGGGCGTGGCGGCGACCAGATCGCTTGTCTTCCGGCGGCCCTCGCGGGAACCCACCCAGGCGGCCAGCCCGGCGCCGAGCGCGTTGAAGTCATTCAGCATGTGGTCACTGATCGCCGAGGCGCGCAGCGTCCAGACGGGGGGCCACCCGCTGGCCGTGCGGATCGTGTCGAACCAGACCAGCGCCGCCAGCAGCGGCAGCACCCATGGCACCACGCTGCGCTTGATCTCCAGCCGCAGCACGCGCGCCGACCCCGGCGCGGCCGTGGCCATGGCGGTCATGACCGGGCCGCCGACAGGACCGCGCTGTAGCCGCGCTCCAGCGGGGCATCGCCGATGCCATGGTCGTTGCCGCGCGCGGTCAGCTCCTCCGGCGTGCCGCGGAACACGATCTGGCCGGCGTTCATCAGCGCCACTTCGGTGCAGGCCGCGCCCACATCCTCGACCAGGTGAGTACTCACCACGACGGTCGAGCGCTCGCCGAGGTCCCGCATCAGGGTGCGGAACGCGACGCGCTGCTCGGGGTCGAGGCCCGCGGTCGGCTCGTCGAGCAGCAGCAGTTCCGGGTCGTTCACGATCGCCTGCGCGATCCCCACCCGGCGCAGCATGCCGCCAGACAGCGTGCGCAGCCTGGCCTTCGCCTTGATACCGAGGTCGACACGCTCGACCGCGGCCGCCACCGCCTTCGGGATCCGGGCGGACGGCATCTCCTTGAGCAGCGCGAAGTACTCGATGAACTCGACCACGGTGAACGCCGGGTAGTAGCCGAGGTTCTGCGGCAGGTAGCCGAGCCTGCGGCGGATCTCCTTCCGCTCCGCGTAGACGCCTGGGTCGCGGCCGAGCAGGCGCATCCGGCCCGAGGACGGCGGCACCACCGTGGCCGTCATCCGCAGCAGCGTGGTCTTGCCCGCGCCGTTCGGCCCCAGCAGGCCGAGCACCCCCGGGCCGGCCTCCAGGCTTACCCCGGCCACCGCCTGGTTCCGGCCGAACCGCCGGGTCAGGTCCTCCAGCTCGATGTTCATGAGGTTCCTCTCGGGATCCGCGTCGCGTAGACGGCGATCGCCGCGCAGCAGGCCGCGACCGCCAGGTAGGGAAGGATGAGGACGGCCTCGGTGACCACCGCGGTGAACGTCCCGGCGGCCGCCTGCCCGGCCAGCACCGTGATCACCCAGGCGGCCAGGCCCGCGGCGGCACCGGCGTTCGCGGACCGCGCGACCGTCGCCACCGCCAGGGCCAGCGCGCAGACCGCGGTCATCGGGATCAGCCAGCCGAACGTCACCGCCGCCGCCGTCCCCGATACCGCCGAGGCCACCAGCCCGAGCGCGGCGTTGAGCACGAACACCGCCAGCGCGCGCACCAGAAGCACCATCCGGTCGCTGACCGCCATGCTGCACAGCAGCTCCCACGCCGGGTCGATCCCGGGCCCATAGGCGTACGCGATGCCCGCGCCCGCCAGCGCCGGGGCGATCACCCACACCAGCGGCTCGCCGGTACCCGCCGTCGCGATGGCCCCCGCGCCGAGCACCACGACGCTAGCGATCAGCCACGGCGCCAGCAGCGACGGCGTGGTCAGCAGCGCCCGGGCCAGGCCCGGCGAGCGCAGCAGCCGGGCGGCCACCCGCTCCAGCCGCCCCGGCTCGCGCTGCCATACCTGCGCGGCCACCCCGGTCCACACCCGGTCCAGGTCGACGTCGGGTGGGGTCACATCCCGTCGCTCGCTCATCTCGCGCCTCCTTCCGCGCTCCTCGCGCCACGCAGCGCCGCCCGCAGCAGCCGCCGCGCCCGGTTCGCGCGGCTCTTCACCGTGCCCTCGGGGACGCCCGTCAGCTCGGCCACCTCGGCGACCGTGCGGTCTTCGAGGTACAGCAGGCGCCACACCTCGCGTTCCGGCCCGCCGGGAGCGCCGAGCGCCGTCATCGCGGCGGCCAGTTCCGCCCGGGCCAGCACGGCCTCGGCCGGGTCTTCCGCGCAGCCTGGCTCGTGGTCCGGCAGCGGCACCGTCGCCGGCCCGCCGTGCCTGAGCACCAGCGCCGCCTGCCGCCGGGCGATCCCCCACAGCCAGCCCCCCGCAGTGCCGTGCGGCGCGTAGGCAGCAGCGCCGCGCCACGCCGCCAGGAACGTCTCCTGCAGCACGTCCTCGACATCCGGCGCGGGCAGCACCGCGCGCAGCCGGGCCGCCAGCCACGGCGCGTGCCGGGAGAACAGCTCCCGCAGCGCCACGTCATCGCCGCCGGCCACGCGCGCGATCAGCTCGTCGTCGTCCATCACCTCTCTATTGCATCCGGCGCGGACCAGGTTCACGCAAAGCGCGGATTTTTTCGCAGTCCGCGAGCTGCTCACCTGCCCAGCTGAAGGATCTCCGGGGCGCCCATTATCAGCAGGTGCTGAGATACGCGTTTGTCCAGCCTTGGAGGTCTCGTGCCGACGTCGAGCAGATCTTGATGTAGGGCCCGGTCCAGGTTTTTCCGCGGGCGGGCTGGCCGTTGATGGTGTGGCAGTCCGCGCGGTGCAGGCGGGCGTCGCCTGGATTGAGACTGCGCTGGATGTTGATGACGTAGCCGCCGGGGTGCGCTGCCGTCCAGGCTAGGTAGCCCCGGTCATCGTCACGGAACTGGTCAACGCTCACCTTGCCGCTCCTCGAGTTCCTGGCTCCAGAGGCGATGGCCCTGTGTGGTCTGCTGCTTCCCTGTAGGCATCGGCGATGGCGTCGCGGAATTCTGCCGAGCCTGGAGACAAGGTTCCCGACTGCCGCGCATCGACCTGCGCCTCGGACAGCTCCCGGACGCGGCGGGCCGGTTCGATGCGCTGTGGCACCAGTACCTGGGATCCGCCCGCGTCGTAGGCGGTCACGGTCACCAGGTCGATGTCGATCTTCTCGGTGGTCATGGAAACGTTCTGCATGGGTGACCATGGGACAGCTATACGTCCGCTGGCCCGGCCATTCTCGGCGCATGGCCGCGTTACCCGCGGCGATCGTGCATGGCTCGCGGGATCACTCGCCTTGAGCACGCCGGAAGCGCGGGCCGCATACCTGCGTGACGCTCCCGAACATGAACTCGCCGGCGCTCCCGCGACCGATTTATACGAGCGGACTGAATGACCGGATGTCCGGGCTTTTCAAGCGTGGCTGACGTATCCGATCGTCACGGTTGCATGCGCCGGGCCTTTACTTCCCGGTGGCCGCCTTAAATTTAACTAGCAGTTCAGCCGACACCCGGCCGCGGTCCTTCACGTCGATGCCCTGAGCTTTGGCCCACTCGCGGACCTCGGTGGTGTTCAGCCCGTTCGCCGAAGCCTGGCGTCCGCCGCTGCGGGCCTGTCGCCGGGCAGCGCCGCTGACCCGCCGCGCAGCACCCACATAGCGAGCCAGCGCATCCCGCAGGTCCTGGGCATGCCCGGCGTTCAGGTCGATCTCATACTCGGTGCCGTCCAGGCCGAAGCGGACGGTTCCCTCGGCGGCACTGCCGTCAATGTCATCGATGAACAGGGTCTGTATCTTCTGAGCCACGGACGCTCGATTCCTCTCACTGATCTCTGGCGCACCAGCGTAGATAATTAAAGCCAGACAAGCGTACAGCCAAACCGCCGTATGCCACGACACCACACCCGGCAGGTGATCGAGCTCTAAATAGATCACTGATGGCGAACGGACCATACGCCACCGATGTTGCCCCAGCGATCTCGCAGAGGCTTGTCAGCTGCATTCTGTCCTTAAGACCACCACATTTGTAGCAGAGCGTTAACTTTTGTCGGTACGTCTTTCAGGGCCCATGAACTCTCCCTGCCGATTACGAGCGATCGGAGTCCCGGCGGTCATGCGATTTTGCGGCCGGCAGAACGTCCCGTTATGCGAAGGCCTTGTCGCTTCTCGGAGAACTCCAGCGCCGCGTGTGCTGTGGTGCCGTGGGCCTGGGCAGGCTCAGCGGGGTTCGTCCTGTCCACGATGTGGTCTGGCCAGCTGGCATCCTCGGCGGGCTGCTGCGGAGCAGGCAGCGGTGCTTGACGAACTCGTCCGCCTGGTCCGGCGGTAGCTTCGGCGAGCAGCCCGCGTCGGCGATGGTGCCCACGAGAAGTGCATGATCGCCCACGGGGCAGGCCG
>JBKQQQ010000799.1:0-5499 GCA_052144275.1 Streptosporangiaceae bacterium | reverse complement strand
TGATGGCCAGTAGCGCGTCGGCCGCGGCCTGGTAGGCGAGGTCATCGAGCTCGGGGCCGGTGATTCGCAGCTGCCCGCTTCGCCGCCGCAGCTCGCTATGCGCGATCCTCAGCAGCATCTCGTGCAGGCGCGCCAGCGCGGCCTCGCGCTGTTCCGTGGGGCGGGTGAGGGACCGGACCCAGGTCGCCGAGTCCGCATCGAAACCAGCGGGCGGCGTGATCCCGTCGACGGCGGGATCGCCTGGCATCATGACCTCGATCCTACGGACGCGGGTCACGGTCTCCCGCGCGGCCGGCCTGGACGTCATAGGTAAGACCAGGGCGGCGGGTGCAGCTAACCGCACGTAGGCATCCCCCGGCGCCATGCTGGCGCAGGCCAGGCGAGCCTGCCGCATCATGCCATTCACCGACCCTACGGAGACTCTCATGGCCCTGCTTCATCCCGGCGATAAGTTCCCGGCCCTCACCGTGGCCCGGGCCGGCGGCGGCTCCCTGCAGCTGCCGGACGCACTGGACAGCCACTTCGGCGTGGTCTTGTTCTACCGCGGTGCCTGGTGCCCCTACTGCAACGCGCAGCTGCGGGCCTTCCAGCGCGCCAAGGGCGATCTCGCCGAGGTCGGAGCCCAGGTCGTGGCCCTGTCGGTCGACGACGAGGCCACCACCGCGGAGCTGATCGCCAAGCACGGCCTGGAGTTCGGCGTCGGCTACGGCGCCGATGCCCGCGCGCTGGCCGAGGTGACCGGCGCCTTCGTCAACGACGACCCGCTGTTCCTGCAGTCCACCGGGTTCGTCCTCAGCCCGGCCGGCCAGGTCGCGGTCGGCGTCTACTCGACCGGGGCCATTGGGCGGCTGGTGCCCGAGGACGCGATCGGCCTGATCCGCTACCTGCGAGCGCACGCCACCTGAACCGCGGCCGAACCGCCGCATCGGACTGGCCCATGGGGGCCAGATCGCGGTCGGCCCGCTAACGCGGATGTCCTGGTCCACCCAGGCCTGAGCTGTCCGGGACGGTAACCGTCGACCCCGGGATCGGGGTCGGGCTGCCGTCAAAGTGCAGCCGGAAGCCCGAATAACCGCTGCCTCCCGCGCCGGAGTTTGCCACGTAGACCAGGCCGGAGGGCGATACCGCCACGCTGACCGGCTTGATCCCGCCCGAGGACACCGGCTGGCCCACCGGGACCGGCACGCCGCCCGCGGTGATGCGCAGGACCGAGATCTGGTTGCTGGCGTTTCTGGCGTGGCTGCGGCGTGTTGCCAGATCGCGGCCGTGTTCATGGGAGATGCTGATGTTATGGGAGGTTCCCTGCTTGTCCGGGAGGCGGGTGGGTAATGGCCGCGCCGTTTACTCACCAACCCCGACCTGGCAGGGGAGCGGGTGGGGACACTCTGGTGCTGTGGGCCGAGCGCACCGGGCGGCGCAGCGGGAGTGTGCCAGGCCGCGGCGGGCTGCGGTTCGCGTTTTACGGGCGGGTGTCGACCGAGGACTGGCAGGATCCGGTGACGTCGCGGGCGCGGCAGCGGGAGCAGGCCGGCGCGCTGGTGGCCGGGCACGGGAAGATCGTGGCCGAGTTCTTCGACTCCGGGCAAAGCCGCACGCTGCCGTGGGCGAGGCGCCCGCAGGCCGCGGCTTTGGTGGCCGCGCTGGCGGATCCGGACCGGGGGTGGGACGCGATCGTGATCGGGGAGTACGAGCGGGCGTTCTACGGGAGTCAGTACGCGTCGATGGCGCCGCTGTTCGAGCACTACGGCGTCTCGCTGTGGACGCCGGAGGTGGGCGGCTGGATCGACTGCCATGCTGAGGATCACGAGCAGATGATGCTGGCGCTGGGCTTGTCATCCAAGCGGGAGATCACCCGTACCAGGATCCGGGTCCGCGCCGCGATGGCCACGCAGACCCTGGAGCAGGGCCGTTACCTGGGCGGCCGTCCGCCGTACGGGTACCGGCTCGCTGATGCGGGGCCGCATCAGAACAAGGCGCACGCGGCGTGGGGACGGCGGGCGCGCCGGCTGGAACCCGACGCTGTGACAGCGCCGGTCGTCCGGTGGATGTTCGCGCAGCGGCTGGCCGGGCACAGCGCGGCGCGGATCACCCGGGCGCTGAATGATGCCGGGATCCCCGTGCCCGTCCGCCGCCGACCCGGCGCGGAACCCGCACCGGGCCGGGACAGCGTGGACGCTGCGCACGGTGGCGGCGATCCTGGGCAACCCGCGGTATACGGGGCGGCAGGTGTGGAACCGGCAGCGCACCGATTTCGACCTGGTCGACCCGGCCAACACCGGGCTGGGGCACCGGCAGGTGCAGCGGTGGAACCTGCCCGAGGGCTGGGTGATCTCGAAGCATCCGGCGCATGCGGCGCTGGTCAGCGAGGCTGATTTCATCGCCGTCCAGGACGCGACCGCACCGCGCGGCCCGGCCGGGCCTGTGACGCGGCGGTACCTGCTGGCCGGGATGATGGCCTGCGGGCGGTGCGCTGCTACATCCGCGATCCCGACGGTCATCTGATCGAAGTGGGGCAAACCACGGACCCAGAGGGTGACTGGTCGCCCGCTCACTGGCCGTCGAGTACGCCCGCCGAGGAGTCCGAGTGAATGCCGAGATCACCGGCGAAATCGCTCACATCGACGGCGGCCAGTCCCCCGGACACGAGCCTCGATCCACCGCGTGACGCTGAGGAGGTTCGGTCATGGCGTAATGGGGCCTGGACGCCCTGCTAACGGGCCTGGCGGGCCGACCCGTGACGGCCGCGCAGCCGCGCGGCGATTTCACCGGATTTCACTGGAGACGACGGCCGTCTTCTTCTGCTGTGCCGACGCGTCCTGGTTCAGGGCTCCTGGGAGCTGCCGGGCACGGCATCCGTCCCGTCGCGACGGGCAATGGCCAGTTCGGGCCGGCAGAGGGCTGGTCGCCTGGAGCTTAGGTTCTCCGTCGAGGCTGGCAATTCAGGGCAGGTGTGAGCATGGTGCGCCGTCACCTGGGGATCAGCTGGTCCTTCATGATCTTGCCCATGGCGTTCTTCGGCAGCTCATCGCGGAACTCGATCACCCGCGGGTACTTGTAGGCGGCGATCCGCTCCTTGCAGAAGGCGATCAGCTCCGGCGCTGCGAGCGAGGCGCCCGGCCGCAGCGTGACGATGGCCATGACCTCCTCGCCGAGCCGGTCGTCGGGAATGCCGATGACGGCTGCTTCGGCGACCGCCGGATGGGCGTGCAGCACGTCCTCGATCTCGGCCGGGTACACGTTGTACCCGCCGCGGATGATGAGCTCCTTGCTGCGGCCGACGATGAACAAGAACCCGTCCTCGTCGAAGTAGCCGAGGTCACCGGTGTGGAACCAGCCACCAGCGAAGGCCTCGGCGGTGGCCTGCGGATCGTGCAGGTATCCCTTCATGACGTGCAGCCCGCGGGTGACCACCTCGCCCACATTGTCCTTGCCGGGCGGCAGGGCGTTGCCGTCGTCGTCCCAGACTTGCGTCTGTGTCCCCCAGATGGGCTTGCCGACGCTGTAGGCACGCCGTTCGGTGATGCTCTTGTTCTGGGTCGCGGTGGATGCGGTCTCCGTCAGCCCGTAGCCCTCCAGGATGACGACGCCGAAGCGCTTCTCGAAGGCGTCCAGGACCGGCGCGGGTATCGAGGCGCCGCCAGAGACCGCCAGCCGCAGTGAGGTGACGTCGTAGCTGTCCAGCTCGGGGTATTGCAGCAGGGCGATGAACATGGTGGGCACGCCGTCGAAAATGGTGGCATGGTCGCGCTGGACCGCGGCCAGGACCGTGGCGGGATCGAACCGCGGGATGAGCGACATCGTGAGGCCGAACCGCACGCAGAGGTTCAGGATGCTGGACAGGGCAAACACGTGGAAGAACGGCAGGACCGTGATGACCACGTCGTCGGGCTGCACGCCAACCAGGCGCGCCGGGATGTCGGCGTTCATGTACAGCTGGATATGGGTCAGCTCGGCCCCCTTGGGACGGCCGGTCGTGCCCGAGGTATAGACGATGACCGCGGTGTCGGTCAGCATCCGCGGGGCGAGCCGGGGGCCGTCCGCAACGGCGAGCAGTCGCTCGAACGGACGCGCGCCCGGGGCGTTCCCGGCGTGGCCCACGGCGTAGATCTCGCTCACCCCGGCCGCAGCGGCGCCCTCGGCCGCATCGCCGAGCACGCCCTCCCAGGTGATCAGGATCTTCGCCCCGCTATCGCCGAGGTAGAACGCCACCTCCGGCGCCTTGAGCAGCACGTTCAGCGGCACGGCCACGCCGCCGGCCTTGAGGATCCCGAAATAGGCGACCGGGAACTGCGGGATGTTGGGCAGCTGGAGCGCCACCGGGTCCCCCGGCCGCAGGCCGGCCGCCTCCAGGCCGGCCGCCAGCCGGTCCGACAGAGCGTCCAGTTCCTTGTAGGTCATCTGCCCGCCTGCATAGACAGCCACGGCCTTGCCGGGCGAGGTATCCGCGGTTTCAGGCAGGATAACCGCAAGATTGAAATTCATCGCTTCACCTTCCTCCTTCTCGCATAATCCATACGAACATTTTTTCAAAATAGGGATTCATCGCCCGCCGTCCGCCGCCCGGTCGGAGCGAAGCGGCCGTCTCAGGCATCCGCTGCCGGTTCATCTCAGCGTGCGCGCCCAGCCAGCCACTGGTACAGGCGGACTTCCTGACTTGCCAGGACCTTCGCCACCTGGCGCCAGCGCCTGCCCGGCCTCCGCCGCGTGGCCTAGTAACCGCCGGCCCTCGCTACCTGGCGCCAGTACGTGCCCCGGCACGTGATGTCATCTACCCGGCGGCCACGGACATCCGCGACGCCCACGCCGGCCAGACCGTGGTGATCGTGGTCGGGAGTTCGTCGCACGCCACGCATCGTATGGCCGGTTCGGTCCCCGTCAGCCTGGCCCGCCACGCACCGGTGCCCCTCGTGACCGGGCCCTAGGGTCCTGGATCCCGGGGCGGAAGCGGCACGGAGAACTCGGTGATGCCGCGCGAGGTGACCCGGTTCGCGGGCTCGTCCGCCTCGTTGATCAGGGCCTCGACCGGGCGGTTGTCGGCCAGGTACATCCCGGTGAACGTATGTATGCCCCGTTCGCTGGCGGCCTGGGCGAGCACGCGGAGGAGCTCGCCGGCCAGGCCGACGCCGCGCCAGCCCGGGGTGACCGCGATGGCGACGTCCGCGGTGCCGTCCTGTTCGGCTGGCTCGTAGCGGGCGATCGCGACACCGCGCTGGCTGGCGGGTTCGACGGCGAGGAGCGCGAACCGGCTGGTGTAGTCGACGGTCGTGAGGTGATCGAGCAGTTCGGGCGTAACCTGCGGGCGACCGCCGAAGAACCGGCGGTGGATGGTGTCGGCGTCGGCGGACTGGATCGCCTCGGCCAGCCCGGGCGCGTCACTGGGCAGGATGGGGCGGATCAGGACGCTGCGCCCATCGCGCAGCGTGACCAGCCGCAGGTACTCCTGCGGGTAGCCAGGCGGCAGACCCGCGGTCTGCCGCGCCCGGCGCGCGGCCCGGGGAT
>JBKQQQ010000798.1:0-7294 GCA_052144275.1 Streptosporangiaceae bacterium | reverse complement strand
CAGACGGCAGAGGCGTGGTACGCCGTAGTACGGAAGAGTATGCTTTGGGCATGACCTCCCCAAGTGGGCGGCCGACTGATATCAGCGTCCGCCAATTCGTGGCGGACTCCGGGGCCGTCACGCGCGGTCTGCGGCAAGGGCGCGCGTACACGCTGACTCTTAACGGTGAGCCGCTGGCGAAGATGATTCCCATCCGTCAGCGCCGGGCGGTTCCCAAGGACGAAGTCCTCGCGATCTTCGCCACGGCACCAGTAGTCAACGGGGACGAACTGCGTGTCGACCTGGACGAGGCTGTCAACCAGGATCTGCGCGACCCATATGAAGGGACAGGCTTGTGACGGCGCACGCCGCCGCCGTCGTGGACACCAGCATCATCGCCGCGCTCAAGCTCTACGATCCGTCGGAGCTACCCGACACGATCTTGATTACGGCAGTAACGCTGGGCGAGTTGTCTTTCGGCCCGCACGCGACCGACGATCCGATCAAGCGGGCCGGACGAGTAGCTGTGCTGCAGCATGTGGAGGCGACCTTCGACCCGCTTCCGTATGATCAGGGCGCAGCCAGGCTCTATGGCCAGATCTGTGCCACGGTTCGCGCGGCGGGACGGGAACCACGCAGGCGGGCCTCGGACTTGATGATCGCAGCGACGGCAGCCAGTAACCAACTCCCGCTCTACACGGCCAACCCAGGCGACTTCAAGGGCGCTGAAGGCTTCGTCGAGGTGATCGGCATCCAAACCCGGCCGAACAACCTCTGAGTGGAGCGGGTGACGGGAATCGAACCCGCACTATCAGCTTGGGAATCTGTGCCGGTCTGGACTCCTATATCGTCTGACCTGCGGGATGGACTGTCCGTGAGTGACCGTGAGGGACCCTTCGTTACCGGGGTTAATGGCCCGCTAATGGCCCGCCGAACGTGGGCCTGACCGTCGCCGACCCCGTGCCCTGCTTCTGCCCGATCCTCCTCGATCGCTGCTATCCCTCGGGTCATGGCTGCTGTGTCAAAGCTCGCAAAGCGACCGCGTAGCGGCTTGGTCTTGACACGGCGGACTCGGCCGAGATCGTTGTGCTGCGAGGAGGACGGTAGCACCAGCTTGGAAGGTGTATGGCGCACAGCCGTCAGAGCCACTGAGCTGGAGAGTTTGATGCTCCTTAGTAGCCGTGGTTGCCCGCTGATCACCGTGGCTAATGGCCCGCTAATGGCCCGGCGGTCCTGGCCTGCACTGGGTCAGGTGGCTATCCGACCGTCCGTTTTTCAGGCCGGACATATCCCAAGTTGGCGCGGATCGTGCAAGTGTCCTGGGATGTCGCCGATCGCTGGCGCTAGCCGTTGGTCGCTGCTGTTGCTGTCACCGTTCCTGTCAGTTAACTCGGTCCTGGTGGCTCTATCCCCTGGGGTGATCGATGTCGACGGGCGGCAGGTCTTGCACCTGCTGCTTGGTGAGGTTGAGCTGGACACCGTTGTTGTCCACCTGCTCAACGGCGTTGTTGTCGACCTGGGTGACGGCGCTGATCGGGATGGCTACGTCCTTGCGGCCGAACAAATGCCCCTCTTGCAGCAACACGTGGGTCACGTGGCGGCTGCCGGGGTCGATGACCAGCCCCTGGACCTGCCCGACGGTGCCGTCGGTGGCGTGGACGCGCTCGCCGCGGCGCACGGCTACCTCGCCCAGGGGCACGGTGTCGTAGGTGACGGTCATCGAGTCCTCTCCCCGCCCGAGGATGCCGTAGCGGTCGGCCAGGCCGTAGTAGGGCATGGTGAGCACCTGGTCGGGGGGATAGCCCGTGTCGTTGTGGCTGCCTGGCAGGAACTCTGTCTTCTCGGCGGCCGGGAGCTTGCCGAACTCCGCGAGGGTGCAGCGGATCCGGATCTCGCCCCTGGTGGCGTCGGCGAGGTCGAGCGGGACAAGCCGCTCGAGGCCATGCCGCTCGACCACCAGGTGGGTGACCGCCTGGGCGACCGGATCAAAGACGACGCCGGTTAGCTTGCCGCAGGCCCCGTCGGCGCAGATGGCGTCGGCCCCGATCGTGAACGGTGTCGTCCCTGCCATAGCCGACCTCCTTGTTTTCCTTTCGAACCAACGTAGCCCGATCGGTTCCGGGGCGAAATGCAGCACACTTCCTGGTGTCGGGGATGGAAGGAAGGTACAGAGTGAGCGGGGTCTGACCTTTTGATCCGTAGATTCCTGTACGGGCATCTGGTCCTGTTCAGATCAGTTCGTGACCGCGGGCTCGTCTCTCCCGGTTGTCCAGGTGGGTCCGGGGCGCCAGAAGGTTGTTCATCCGCGTGGTTCCCAGCGTGGCTCCCAGGCCGAGCCGCGTCGCGGGAACTGCCAGTGGTTTTCAAGAGCGTCCGCGGTCCACGACCCGACGGCGCTGCTACCTGCCCCTCTCGGCACTCGAGGATGGCCGGTTAAGCAAGATCATCCCGCGTATCCTGCGCCCGGCACCTTCCAGCCCGGCTGCGGTTCGTGTGCGCCGCCTCTCCCCCCCATCGGACTGACTGCTGCCGGTCTATTCGCCGGAGGGAAGGTGTCAAGGGCGGGCTTCGCGTGTACGTTGACCAGGCACTCTGACCTGTGCTCGTTAACGTCTGCGGTGCAGCCGCCCGCTCAGTCAGCGGGTGGCAGGTTCCCCACCTGGTCCTTGGTGAGGTTGAGCCGGATTCCGATGTCCACCTCGGTCACGGCGGTGATGGGGATGGCGACTTCCTTGCGGCCCCACAGGTGCCCCTCCTGGAGCAGCACGTGGGTCACCCGGTCGTCGCCCGGGTTGACGAGGAAGCCCTGCACCCGCCCGATCTCGCCGTCGACGGCGTGGACCGGGTCACCGGGCCTCACCTGGTCCTCACCCAGCGGAACAACGTCTTCGATCATCGTCCTGCGGTGTCTCGGCGGGGGCATGGGGCCGAGGTCCATGAACTCGCCGCCGGCGGGGGCCAATGCGTCACCGCTGACGCTGTATGCCAAGCCCGAGCCGAGGACGCCCACGCCTTCGCCGAGGTGTTGATCGGCTGCGTCGGCGATCTCGCGCTCTTCCGCGTGGTCAAACTTGTCGAACTCCGCGAGCGTGCAGCGCAGCCTGATCTCGCCGTGCGTCGTCTCGGCCAGGTGGGCGGGGACGAGTCGCCCGGCCTCCGGCCGGTGCCCGTGCTGGATGACCAGGTGGGTGACCGTCTCGGTGGCCGGGTCGAAGACCAGGCGCTTGACCTCGCCGCAGTGACCATCAGAGCAGCTTGCCCTGGCCCCGATCGTGAATTCCGTTTCCGCCGCCACTGCTGCCTTCCCTTCCGGGCTGCTGGCTTCGTCATGGCAGCGAGCCAGCAGCGCCGCGCTCGCAGGGAGTGAGATGCCAGTCATAGCTTTCGGTCAATGCGGCATCGCCTCCTGGGGGTGGATGACTTCGTGCACGTCACGTCCGCTCCCCGGCTCTGTACCGATGGTGAATGCGTGCCGTACCGTCGCGATCAGCCACAATGCGATCGTGCCAGCCACAAGGACCGCAAGTGCAACCATGCTGCCGGTGATCAACCCGATCAGCTCGGCGACCAGCGCGACGACGCCGAGCGCGGTCGCGACCGCCAGGAAAACGCGCGCCGATCGGGACCGGCCTGTTGCGTGCAGGTCGCGCATAGCGCATCCAGCTGTGCCCAACACCAGCACTGCAGCGGTCGTGCCCCGCGCGCTGGAGATCAGCCACAGGCTCGTTCCGTTGAGGAATGCCAAGTACACGGCGACGATCGCGCCGATGAGGAGTGTCGCCGTCGCGTCCTTCCATGTCAGCCTCATTGCCGGCACCTCGTTTCCACTTCAACTTCAGATGAAAGTGCCGCTGTTAGCGTCGCGCGGCAGATGGCAGCTTGCGCAAGTGCCGGAGGTCTCCTGTTACAGGGCCGTTGGGCCTCAGTTACGTTGCCGCCAAGCCGAGGCGATGTCTCCGCAGTACGAGGGGAAGCCCAGGCTGATCGCCACTCTTGTCCGTTTCCTCGCAGGTGCGAAAGGTCCGCGGGAGCGGTCGGCGAGTCAATGCTCGGCGGGAGCCGATCGCGTAGTAACGCCGTACGCGGCATCGAGGCGGTGATCGCGAGCTGGACAATCGGGAGCGAGGAAGACGGGTGCGCCCACCGGTTCGTGTGCCATGTGAGCCGTCTTGATGCGCGTCCCGGCACTGTGCGGCCCGGCGTGCGCCGGGCGGGCCTAATGAGGCCGGCGCTCCCAAGGCAGAGCCCGGCGCTGACGCCGGGCCGCGGCGCCGCGTGCGGCGCCGCCTTGACCTGCAGACGGGCACAGTCCGGATACGGGCGGCTTACGTCGAGCGGTCGACCGGGGAAATGCTCCTCGGGCCGCCGAAATCACAGGCCGGACGGCGGATCGTCGGCGTTCCCGCGACGGTCATTCCGGTGCTCCGCGAGCATCTGGCGATCTTCGCCAAGGGACGACCCGGGCGCGCTGGTCTTCCCTGGCGCCAAGGGCGGTCCGCTGCGGCGGGGCAACTTCAACAAGATGTCCGCCTGGCCGCGGGCGGTCGAGTCGATCGGCATGACGGGCCTACATTTCCATGATCTTCGCCATACTGGGAACCAGTTCGCGGCTCAGAGCGGTGCCCGGCTCCGGGACCTGATGGCCCGCATGGGCCACGACAGCGAACGCGCCGCGATGATCTACCAGCACGAGGCCCGAGGCGCCGACAAGGCGATCACCAACGCGATCGACACCCACGTACAAGCCGAACAGGCCAAGCGCGACGACGACGAGGACGGCCCGACCGGCGTGCTGGTCCCCGCTGGCTAATGGCCCGCTAATGGCCCGGACGGTACCTGATGACCCTCGCCCGGTCAGGCCAGGTCTCGAAAAGAGCCTCCTGACCTGCGCTCTTACTAAAGAGCGGGTGACGGGAATCGAACCCGCACTATCAGCTTGGGAAGCTGACGTTCTACCATTGAACTACACCCGCGCGTGCCTGCACTGTCCCGCTGGGGAACCGGCCTGTACTGTGTTCGCCCAGATATCGTACCGGACCCGATAGGTTGCCAGGGTGCTCCTCTCCGATCGTGATATCAAGGCCGAGATCGAGTCTGGGCGGGTCAAGCTCGATCCGTACTCACCTGAGCTGGTCCAGCCGTCCAGCATCGACGTCCGGCTGGACCGGTACTTCCGGGTCTTCGAGAACCACAAGTACCCGCATATCGACCCCGCGGTGGAGCAACCCGACCTGACCAGGCTGGTCGAGACCGAGGACGACGAGCCGTTCGTCCTCCACCCCGGCGAGTTCGTCCTGGCGTCGACCTACGAGGTGGTCTCGCTTCCCGACGACATCGCGGGACGCCTAGAGGGAAAGAGCTCCCTTGGCAGGCTGGGCTTGCTGACCCATTCGACGGCGGGCTGGATCGACCCTGGGTTCTCCGGGCACGTGACGCTCGAACTCTCCAACGTGGCGACGCTGCCTATCAAGCTGTGGCCTGGGATGAAGATCGGCCAACTGTGCTTGTTCAGGACCAGTTCTCCCGCCGAGCACCCATACGGCTCCACCGTCTACGGCTCCAGGTACCAGGACCAGCGTGGCCCCACGCCGTCGCGTTCCTACCTGAACTTCTACCGTGCAAAGATATGAATAGGCAGACTTTGTTTGCGCGTAAAGACCGAAAAACTCCATTACAGGCTCGTGCTTAACCGCACAAAGCCGCGAGTACCGGCGTGAGCTTAGCGACCTTTGTTTGCGAATTAAGATGAAACCCTGGCTTGCCGCGTCCGGATCAAATCCAGCGCCGCCTGGATTTGTGTTACCTGCGCCTCCAGGGCCTTAACCTTAGCTTGCGCCTCGTCCTGGATTTGTGTTACCTGCGCCTCCAGGGCCTTGACCTTAGCTTGCGCTTGGGCTTGCGCTTCGGCCTGCGCGAGTCGCTCCGCCTCGAGCGCTGCCTCCGCTATGCCGGACGCTTTGCCGCGCCTGTAGATCCATCTTACGCATCCGGCCACACCAATTGATATCGTGACGATTCCGGCTACAGTTGCAATAAAAATGGTCATAGTTTGCCTTATTTCTATAATCCCTTCGCGAGCAGGAGCGCAACCAAGGTAGCGCCGACTGCGCCCGCATGCTCATTTGGTGATCGAGATCTGGCGAGAAGAACCGTCCAGCGCCTACACATGCTGTTCGCGAGATCTGTGCACAGCCTGGACGGCTCCACTCGAAGGCAAGTACCAATAACCGCCGGAGATGGGCCTATAGGCGCCCCGGGTCGAATTGCCCCTTCTTTGCGTCGATTAGGAAGGCGCGCCAGGAACTCCCGGAGTAGGGTACAACAGGCCCATTCTGATTTTTGGAATCACGTATGAAGACTTGCCCATTCGCCGGAGCCACCTCCACGCAAGCTCCGTTGTTCACGCTGCGTCTGGCTTTCCGCCACTGAAGGCCACTGACCTCCAGGTTATTCAAAGACATCAGACTCCTCCGATCGGTAAAATAACATGTACCGGCAGCCCTCGCAGTTCCTTGCGTAGCCGCCGGTATGCTGAAATTCGTAACAGCTAGCCTGATAACGCTATTCCTGGGCCATCTCCATAATCACGCATACGCTTAACAATCAAGTCGGCTGTATCTTGTGGATTCAGTGCGATTGATTGCAGTTTGCGGAATATCTCGTGATACCTTTTCAGGTCGTCGGCCCGGTCGAGGTAGGTCGACCCTATCAGTCCCTCGACGAAGACTACATCCGGAGCCTGATGCGGCAGTTCAAGAATGGTGAAGTTGCTCTCGAGCGCCGGGTGCGCACCTCGGTCGAACGGGAGGACCTGTACCTCGACGTTCGGCAGAGCTGACACGTCGAGGATCCTAGCCAGTTGCGCCGCCAATACCTGGCGTCCTCCGACCATGCGGTGCAGTGCCGCCTCATCGAGCACCACGGCGAGACCCGGCGGGCCGTCACGTACCAGGATCTCCTGCCGCGTGAGCTTGGCCTCGATCTGCATCTCGATCTGATCCGGGCTGAGCCTCGGCATGGCCCCCTCGTGCCCGGCCCGCGCGTAGTCCGCGGTCTGCAGCAGGCCGTGCACCGCCGACGACTGGAAAGCCGAGATGATCACGGCCTCGGCCTCTAGGCCGACGTAGGTCTCATAGCTCAGCTCATAGGACTGCCACCACGCTTGCTGCTTGCTTTCCAAGGCGAGCTTCATCATCCGGTCGCGTTCGGCCTGGTCGGTCACGCCATACAGGTCGCACAGGTCACGGACATCCCGGGGTGTCGCAACGCCGTGACCAGTTTCCATGCGGCTCAGCTTGCTCATCGAGAACATCAG
>JBKQQQ010000797.1:0-2566 GCA_052144275.1 Streptosporangiaceae bacterium | reverse complement strand
ACCTGGCCGTCGAGCGGATGACGGCCCACCTCGCCCGCCTAGCCGGACCGGAGCGCGTGTGACCGCGCCGGGGAACGAGGGTGTCGGTGAGCCCTCGGGTACGCAAGAAGGTACCCGGGGGCCCACCGACGCCGTTCGCGGGGAGCGAGCGGGGATCGGGCTGGAGCGGCTGTCGCTGAACCAGGCGACGGTCAAGCATCTTGACCTGAAGGACGCCGTCGCGCTGTGCGTGCGGCATGACATCCCGGCCATCGGGCTGTGGCGAGACCGGGTCGCGGAAGCCGGGCTGGCCGAGGCGGCGGCGGCGGTCCGCGCCGCCGGGCTGCGGGTCTCCAGCCTGTGCCGGGGCGGCTTCTTCACCCGGGCCGCCCCAGAGGACCCCGACGCTCGGCGCGCCGCGCGGGCCGACAACCTGGCGGCCATCGCCGAGGCGGCCGACCTCGGCACGGACACGCTGGTCCTGGTCTGCGGCGGCCTGGTGCCGGGCCAGCGGGACCTCGGCGTGGCCCGGCGCATGATCGCGGACGCGATCGGCGAGCTCGTGCCCGAGGCACAGCGGCTCGGGGTCCGGCTCGGCATCGAGGCGCTGCACCCGATGTTCTGCGCCGACCGGTGCGTGATCTCCAGCCTGGCCGAGGCGGTGGACCTGGCGCTGCGGTTTCCCGCCGACGCCGTGGGCGTGGTGGTGGACACCTATCACGTCTGGTGGGACGCTCGGCTGATGGACGAGATCGCCCGGGCCGGCTCCGCCGGGCGGCGGATCGTCAGCTACCAGGTGTGCGACTGGATCCTGCCGCTGCCGCAGGACACCCTGCTCGGCCGTGGCCACCTCGGCGACGGCGTGATCGACTTCGGGCCCATCTCGGCCAGCGTGGCGGCGGCCGGATACGACGGCTACGTTGAGGTGGAGATCTTCAACGCCGAGGTCTGGGACGCGCCGCCTGACCAGACTGCGGCGACGGTCCGGGAGCGTTTCGCTGCGGTGCTCGGCGGGCGCTGACCAGTGCGGCGACCATGGGCCGTGGCGGTCGCCGGGCTCGCGGTCGCCCTGGGTATCGCGCTGCTGGCCACGGCCGCGCACGGCCCGGCGGTAAAGACCGACCGCGCGACGGGCGGACCGCCTCCCATGGGCTGGAGCAGCTGGAGCTTCCTGCGCGAGCATCCCACGGCCGCGAGCGTCGAGGCGCAGGCGCAGGCGATGGTGACCAGCGGCCTTGCGGCACGCGGCTACCGGTACGTCAACCTCGATGATTTCTGGATGGCCTGCGACAGCTACGGGCCTGACGTCGACTCCTACGGCCGGTGGATACCGGACCCGGCCGCCTTCCCGGGCGGGATCGCGTCCGTGGCCAGCCGCGTGCACGCCGACGGCCTGAAATTCGGCCTGTATGTCACGCCCGGGGTCCCCGAGAACGCCGTGCGGGAACACACCGCGATCAAGGGAACATCGCAGACCGCCAACCAGATAGCCGACACCTCCGTCACGGAAATGAACTACAACTGCGGGCACATGTACGGCATTGACTACGGCTCGCCGGGCGCCCGGCAATACATAAACAGCTGGGCTGATGAATTCGCCTCCTGGGGCGTCGACTACGTCAAGCTGGACGGAGTGGGCAGCTGGGATATCCCCGACATCGAGGCATGGTCGGCGGCGCTGCGCCAGACCGGGCGCCCGATCCTGCTGGAGCTTTCCAATAACCTGGCTGTGTCGCAAGCCGCGCAGTGGTCCTCGCTGGCCGACGGATGGCGCACCGGCACCGACATCGAGTGCTACACCTGCGAAGCGGGGAGCAGCAGCTACCCGCTCACCACCTGGGCTAACGTGGCCAGCCGGTTCGACGCGGTGGCCCGCTGGCAGCCCTACGGCGGGCCGCACGGCTGGAACGACGAGGACTCGCTCGAGGTCGGCAACGGGGCCGGTGACGGCCTCACGGTGCCGGAGCGGCAGACGATGATGGCCCTGTGGTCGCTGGCCGGCGCACCCCTCATCCTCGGCACCGACCTCACCCGCCTGACAGCTGCCGATCAGGCCATAATCGGCAATCGAGCGGTGATCGCCGTCGATCAGGACGGCGTCGCCGCCCGCCGCGTCATCGACAGCGGCAGCGAGCAGGTATTCGCCAAGCGGCAGCCCGACGGGGTCTGGTACATCGGCGTCTTCAACACCGGCACATCGGCGCGGCGGACGTTCCGGGTCTGGCTGGCGCGGCTCGGACTGGGCAGCGCGATCAGGGTCACCGATCTGTGGACAGGCCGCTCCCTGGGCGTCGTGACCGGCAGCTACAGCACCACGATCGCGCCCGGCGGCGTGAGCCTGATCTCGGCCAGGCCGGTCCCGGACCGCTCCCAGTGACGGGGCCCGGTGGCGTCCGCCAGGATGGCGGCCATTGCTCGTAACGTGAAGGTCACATATCGGTTACGCGGAAGCTGCGGGCCGTGGCTAGTTTGGACCCTGCGACGGCCGGGCATGCGGAAGCACGCCGGGAGATACCGCTCTACCGAAGGCGGGTGACGAGCCATGGGCACATCACGTACTACGGCGCCGACGGCGGATTCGCCCGCC
>JBKQQQ010000796.1:0-2531 GCA_052144275.1 Streptosporangiaceae bacterium | reverse complement strand
CTCCTCGTAGCCGTTCTCCGCGAACAGGTCCAGTGCGGCGTTTTCCAGGCGCTCACGCGCATTCGGTGCCCATCTGCTCACTGTCACATCCTAAGCGACGCGATCGGATCGCATCACCCGGGAAGTCGATGCGACGAGGTCGCATCGACAGGATAGAGTCAATGCGACTGGATCGCATCATTCCGGTCGCGGCGCCTGCGCCGCGCATCCTCTGCACCGGCAGCACGACCAAGGAGACCTTCCATGCGCATCTTCGTCACCGGCGCCTCGGGCTGGATCGGCTCGGCCGTCGTCCCCGAACTCATCAGCGCCGGCCACCAAGTCCTCGGGCTAGCCCGCTCGGACGCCTCCGCCAAAGCAGTCGCCGACATGGGCGCCGAGGTGCTACGCGGTGACCTGAACGACACCGACGTGCTGCGCGCCGGCACCCTCGACAGCGACGGCGTCATCCACCTCGCCTTCGTCGTGCCCAGCGTGAGCGAGGCTGCGACGCGGACCGATGCCAAGGCCATCGAGACGTTTGCCACCGGACTCGCCGGCTCCGGCAAGCCCCTGGTGATCTCCGGCGCAACGCTCGTGACACCCGGCCGGCCCGCGACCGAACGCGACGAACTCATCGCCGCCAGGCCCATCGCGGCCCGCATCACCAACATGCAGGCCGCCCTCGCGGCCGCAGACAGGGGCGTCCGCTCCTGCCTGGTCATGCTGCCCCGCTCGGTGCACGGCCAGGGAGAACGCCACGGCTTCATCCCCCAGCTCATCGCCGCGGCCCGGGCCAAGGGCGTCTCCGGCTACATCGGCAACGGGACCAGCCGCTGGCCCGCCGTCCACGTGAAGGACGCCGCGAGCCTGTACCGGCTAGCCGTCGAGCAGGCTCCCGCCGGCGCCGTGCTCAACGCCGTCGGTGACGAAGGCGTGCCCGTCCGCGAGATCGCCGAGGCCATCGGCCGGCACCTGAACCTGCCCGCCCGGTCCCTGCCCGCCGAAGAATTCGGCGGCATGCTCGTGCCCCTGCTCAGCAGGGACATGCCCGCTTCTAGCACCATCACGCAGGAGCTCCTGGGCTGGCAGCCCACCCACCCCGGCCTCATCGAGGACATCGAACAGGGCCACTACTTCACCTGACCAGCCCCAGACGCGGTTCCGGGGAATAAGGACGTGGCGTCAGGCCCGTGATCCGGCACGGGCCCGGCGGCCACTTCGGTTCCGGCCGGCGCGGTGGCGCACACGGACGCATAGCAGACGGCGGCGGCCCAGAAACGCGCCTCGAAGCGCGTACGCACTGGTCAGCGGGGTCCACCTCGGGTAGGAGCGAATGTGCTGCCCCGGCAAGCCTTGTCCAGTTTCGAAAGTTCTACGCTGGTGAAGAACGGGACCGGCTTCCCGGTCACCTTCGGCGGGCGGAGCCTGGCCATCGGGTCGGGAAGCTCCTCTTCGGCGGCCAGCCACCGGAAGAACTGCTGTAGCGCCCGGTACTGCTGATAGGCGTAAGCCTCGCTGTAGCGGCCCAGCAGGTGCACCATCCACCGCTGGACATCCTGCGTATCCACCTGCTGCCACCTGGTCTTACTGGTCTGGCAGAGCAGGTGGGCGGCGGCGAACCAGCGCACCGCCCCGGTGTAAGCCCTGATAGTCCGTTCCGCCTTGTTCTCGGCGGCCAGGTGCAGCCGGAACGAGGCAACGTCTGCCCCGAGCACGCCCGCATCCAGCTTCCCCGGCCGCAGCCCGCGCCGCGGCGGCACGGCCATAGTTTTACTCTCATCCCCCGGATCCCGCCCGTCGAGGCCGCCTGAATTGCGGCTTTGGGGCATGGGAGAACCGGGGCGGGAACTGGGCGCGATCATTTTCCAAAATCCCTCTCTTCCTGCTGTCTGCGCAGGTGAGCGGGCTGACTGATCGTCCTCGAACTGGTGGTCAGGGGCAGGGTCGAACTGCCGACCTTCCGCTTTTCAGGTTTTTTGTGGGGATCGCCGCCGCGGACGCGGACTTGTGGGGATTCTGTGGGGACGCCCGCAGGCCGGTCAGCCGTCTCGGCGGAACTCCCGGGCCTGCCTGCGGCACGTGTCGTAGATGTTGGTGTGGCGATGTCTGAGGAGAACACCGGGGGTGCGGATGCAGAGCCGACCCCACGCTCCCTGGCCGACAAAGTGAACTGGCTCATCGATTGGCCGGAGCAGCCCTGGTCCGCTGTCGCGCGGACGTCCCGGTCCCAGCGTGCCTACCCGCGGCCCGAAGACCGGGCCGCCGACGGCCATCCACCTGGTCAGCCACTCATCCGGCTACCCCTGCGGTCAAGCCGGGAATGACGCACCGTAACGAACGAAACGTGCGCTGACGGATCAAACCACCCCTGCCGAATCGGCGCGCCGGGTCGTTGGCGAGTTCACCACGCACGAACAGGACGGAGTTACCAGTTCTGGTGCCTTGCGAGCCTGTGGCGGACATGCCGCCGGAGCCAGGGATGGTTCCCGTCGAGGCAAGACAGGGCAATGCCGAGCTGCCCGCTGGGGCATGGGCCGGCCAGGCCCGCG
>JBKQQQ010000795.1:0-8493 GCA_052144275.1 Streptosporangiaceae bacterium | reverse complement strand
GATCAGGTCGATGACGTGGCCGGGCAGCGCGGACAGGTTGGCCACGGTCTCGTTCTTGACCTTGCCGCCGTCGCGGTAGGTGCGGCGCAGGTAGGCCGAGGAGTAGTCCTTGCGGCGGCCCTGCTTGTCGACGTAGCCGGTCTTGCTGACTCTGACTACGTGAACCTTCCCGCCACTTCCCACCATAGCCAGATCATAGCGTTATGCCGGTGCAGATCCCGGTAGCGACACGCAAATATTCTGACTACGCTCTGTCGCCGGATCCCGGCGAAACGGCAGTTCAGGACGCAATACCTACAGAGAGCTACGGCAACTTCGGGTTAAGGCAACCAGCAGCCACGGGTTGCGCGTGCGGGACACGTCTGACGTGCAGGAATGCGCATCGGTTACGGCAAGGCGCCGGGCAGTGCGAGGGGCAATTTCGCTGCGCAGGCTCCTCGCCGTGTTCGTTATCGGGCCGTGACAACCGCGCTGAGCTAAATCTCGCGACGGGGAGCGACGGCAATCAGGCACGGAGGGTGCGATCCTGGCTGTTTCCGGGCAGGGTTCGCGGTTGCTGATCTGCCCATCGCATAGCGATCAGCGACATCATGGCAGTGAGATCGGGACAACGACCGCAGGCGACCCTGCATCGGCCGACCGGCTGACCTGGGCAGATCCGCCAGGCACGAGTCAGGGATCGGTCAGGGGTGGGGCCGAAATAGCTGCACGGAAATCGGCGCTAACCGCACCTTACGGCGGTTCGCGTTCGCCATGGAGTCACGATGTGTCACCAGCGCAGCCGTTGGCGCCGGGCGGTCGCGGGGAGTGTCTGCCTGGCGGCGCTGACCGACCGCCAGGCAAAGCTGCTGCCAGCCGATGCGGCTTTACCGGGCGGCGCGCGCGATGTGGGCAGCGACAATAGGTGGCGTCCCGGTCCAGGCTGCTGCCCGGGCCTGGTCGTATCGCCTCATCGACCGGTAGGTTCTGGTGGGTGGCCGTGGAACAGCCTGGCGTCGCGGATCTGCTGGTGAGCTGCCTGGAGCGGGAGGGCGTCACCGTCGTATTCGGCATCCCCGGTGAGGAAAACATCCGCTTCACTGACGCCCTGGTCCGCTCGCCGATCCGGTACGTGCTGGTGCGTCATGAGCAGGCGGCGTCGTTCATGGCCGAGATCTACGGCCGGCTGACCGGCCGCGCCGGGGTGTGCTCGGCGACACTCGGCCCGGGTGCGATCAACCTGCTGCTGGGCACGGCCGATGCCACCACGAACAGCTCGCCGGTGGTGGCGTTGTCGGCGCAGGTTGGCCTGAACCGGATCTACAAGGAGTCTCACCAGAGCGTCGACCTGGTGGCGATGTTCGCGCCGGTGACCAAGTGGGCGGATGTGGTCCTGACCCCGGGTGCGGTGCCGGAGATGATCCGCAAGGCGTTCAAGCTGGCGCAGACCGAGCGTCCCGGGGCGGTCTACCTGGCCGTGCCCGAGGATGTCGAGACCATGAGCGCGCCGGGGCTGGCTCCGCTCAACGTCAACGTTCCCCGGCCTGACGTGCCGTCGGCATCGCAGATCGAGCGGGCCGCGGCGGTGCTTGACGCTGCCCGGCGCCCGATCGTGCTGGCCGGCCACGGGGCCGCCCGGGCCGGCGCGGCCGGTGCGCTGCGGCGCTTTTCCGAGCAGCTGGGCCTGCCGGTGGCGACCACCTTCCACGGCAAGGGCGTGTTCCCCGATGACCACGCGAACGCCCTCGGCGCGGTGGGGTTCATGCGACATGACTACGTCAACTTCGGTTTCGACGAGGCAGACGTCATCATCAGCGTCGGCTATGAGCTGCAGGAGTTCGACCCGGCCCGGGTCAACCCCGGCCGGGACAAGCGGATCGTGCACCTGAGCCGGCTGCCGGCCGAGGTGGACGCCAGCTACGACGTCGAGGTCGGGGTCCAGGCCGATCTCAGCGCGACCCTGGACGCGCTGGCCGCCGCCACCACCGGGCGGTGGCAGCCGGGGGCCAGCGGGGAGAAGATCCGGGCACTGCTGGCCGGCGAGCTGGCGCGCGGCGCGGCCGATGACAGCTTCCCGGTCAAGCCGCAGCGGGTGGTGTCCGACATCCGGGCCGCCCTGGGGCGCTCCGATATCGTCCTGGCCGATACCGGCGCGGTGAAGATGTGGATGGCCCGGCTGTATCCCACCTACGAGCCCGGCACCTGCCTGACCTCCAACGGCCTGTCCGCCATGTCCTTCGCCCTGCCCGGCGCCATCGGCGCCAAGCTGGCCGAGCCCGGCCGGCGGGTGCTGGCCGCCGCGGGTGATGGCGCATTCTTGATGCACTCCCAGGAGATCGAGACCGCCCTGCGCGAGCGCATCCCCCTGACTGTGCTGATCTGGCAGGACGACGCCTACGGGCTGATCAAGTGGAAGATGGACCTCGAGCTCGGCCATGACGTCGCCACCGGCTTCGCCAACCCGGACTTCGCCGCCTACGCCGAGAGCTTCGGGGCCCGCGGCTACCGGATCAACTCCGCCGACGACCTGCTGCCCACCCTCACCGAGGCCCTCGCCGCCGACACCGTCTCGGTGATCACCTGCCCGGTCGACTACTCCGAGAACCTCCGGCTCACCGGCACCCTAGGCGAACTCACCGGACCCTTCTGACCGCCGCCATGCGGTGCTCCAAGCGGTCGGCTGCGCCAGGCGGCCCCTGCCGGATGCAGACCATCCGGGACTTCATCCATACCAGGTCCTAGCCCGGACCATCAGCCGCCGGGCCATCGGCCCCGGCCACATCAGCCAGCGGACGGCCCGGACCCTGCCTGTGAGCATACTGGTGAAGCCAGTTGGTGGCATGGGGGTTGCTGCCATGCAGATCGGCCGGATATGCACCATTCCCGACCTGGCCAGGCCGGACTGCGCATCCGTCCAGATCGGCGGTTTCGCGCACCTGTCGTTGGCGGCTTCCCGGATAAGGTAAGCCACCAAAGAAGCTGGTCGAGAACCAGCAGGCTGATGGCCGCCTCGTCGGCGGCGGCATGTGCCACAACGAGGATGGCGTGCTCGCCGACTGGTACGTAGAACCCCAGCTTGCGCAGGGCGCGGGCCACGCGCAGATCGGGTTTAAGGGCGTCAGCGCCGCTCCGCATGCGCAGGTAGGCGAACAGGGCCGGCCCGATGCCAGTCACCGAGCCGGCCACCGGGTCCAGGCCCGGCGCGTGCTCCAGACCGGCCACCCCCTGCGCCCACTGCATGCACCCCTCGTCCTCCTGCTCGCCCAAGCTGCGCTCGTCGACAAAGTCGACGAGGTTGCATGCCAGGGCAGCGATGGTCGCCGACTCGCCGGATCGCAGACCGTAACGCTTCTGGGCGAGCTCATGCCCGGCGAGCCACCGCATCGAGTGCGCCTCGCTGTCAGATTCCCACCTTGCAACCAGCGGCAGGACCCTCTCCTGATAGCGCCGTTGCCGTGAGAGGACTACGTCTACGACCATGGATCCGCGCCGACCCGCATAGAAACGACCGTAAGCCTCTGCGCGGCGGCGGGCTTCGTCGCCGTGCTGGGATATGAGAGCACGCAGCTGCTGGACCGCCTGTCCCCATTCGGGGCGACCGCGAAGAACATCGAGCGGGTCGGGGCGAATCATCTGGAAATGCTGGCATCCAAGGAGACACTTGTCCCGGGAATCGTAGATTCCCGGATGAACTGCGGCTGGCGCACTCTTGAAGGGGAAGGTGCTCCATCAAGTGCACAGAATGACTTGATTTGCAACCTATGTTCGGCCCGCCTCTGACATAGTTGAGCGATGCAGATCGGCGGGCACGCGCGTGACGGCTGCATACCAGAGGACATAGCGGAGAGTGGCGGCTGCGCCGGAGCCAGAGCGACCTGCCGATTTAGCGCGGTGGACAGCTGGCATGACGGCGTTAAAGGTGCCGCGCTGAACGTCTAGTTCTGGGAGCAGCGGATTCCTTGCGCCATTGCCGGGCGCCGCAGACTGGTGGCGATGCGAGCCTTCGGTAGAGCCTGAAGCTGCGGGAGCCGGGCCGGGTGCGCTGACCCGGTCATGGCCGCGGCCGGGCTGTGATGTCGTCATCGCCCTGCGGGCAGGCCGCGAGCCCGCGGCGGCAGGTGCACCGCCTGGCCTGCAGGAGCAGCGCGGGTTTGCGCCGCTTACCCGGCAACGGCCGCCCCAGGTTGCTCGGTCAGCCCAGCGCGTGGGTGATGTCGGCGGGGTCGTAGTAATCGCGGAACCGCGCGATCTCACCGCCGCTGACCGTGAACACCATCACCCATTGGTGCTCGTAGGGCCGCCCGGTCGCAACTGCCGTGCTGCGGTTGCGGCCCTCGACCACCACGCGGTCGCCGGCGGCGGTGAACGCCAGGTCCTCAAACGGCTGCGAGCGGGACGTCGCGGCGAGCTGGCGGAAGTAGTCGGCGACCTGCTCGCGGCCGCGGCGGCGGCCCGCCCATGGCAGCGATCCGGCGTGGGCGCTCACGGGCCCCTGCCAGTCGACATCGCCGGCCAGCGCTGCCAGGATGACCTTGACATCCCCGCGGCCGAATGCCTCAAACAGCTCCTGGATCAGCCGTACGTTATCGTCAGCTGTCATCTCGCCCCCTTCCTCGGTGCACCGGCCGGGCGCAAGCCCAGCCCGCCCGCATCGGGCCCGCCCGCAGGCTCCGGAAACGATGAGCACGCCTGGTCGGCGTGCTCATAGCCACCTCACCACAGTCAGGCAACCGGCGGGCGGCCGTCATGAGGCCAACGCCGATGCTACCGCCGCATGCGCTGAGTGAGCAGAGCACTATGCAGATCACCGCTCGCCAGCTAGCACCAGCCGCTATCACACACGGTGCGCCGCGGGCGATGACCCCAGGCAGTTCCTCCAGGAGGTCGCGTACTGCGCGGGGAGCCGTTCCTCCTCCTTGCTGTCGGATGCTGATATTTACCGCACGTCAAGGCCCTTCCCGGTTACGGCGACGCCTCCCATCGCCACAAGGGCACAGACGCCCCCGCGGAATTGCGGCGTAAGGCCCCAGCACGACCCGTCCGACCAGCATCGCGCCTACCAGACATCCGAGCTCGGCCACTGCGGGTTCGGCCCGGTAACCCGTCAATGAAGTCCGCTGCTACGCACCATGCGCTGTCCAGTCCTTGTTGGTTTTATACGTGAGCCAGATGAGACAACGGGTCCCGGCGCGCGCGGTATACGCCACCTGGCATGCGGCGCACCCAGTGTCCGGAGCGCAGCGGCCGCGCAGTCATCGCGACGGCACTCCCTGCGGGCGCGGCGTCCGGCTGCTCCGGCAGGTCAGGGACCACCGGCGGGCGCGTGAATGCCACCCCCACGCCCGCTGGCATTGGTCAGCGGTTCAGCCGCCGGGTCGGCCGGGCCTGGCTCGCCACTCAACCTGACCGGGCTGCGTGCCGTCCTGGTGTTGCTGACCGGCAGCCCCGGCCGGGTCATGGGAGCACAGAACGCCCAGATCTGGACAGCCAGGTTCTTGACCAGCATCGAGCTGGCGCCCGCACATAACAATAAGGATGCCCGCGTCGGCATCCGTACTTGGGCGCGGGCACCTTGACCTAGCGCCTTTGGTTAGGGAATACTAACGGTTAGTGGATGCTAACCGAGATGCTGACCGGTGGGGCGCGCTGGCCGACGGCACGCGCCTGGCCATCGTGGCGTGCCTGGCCGACGGGCCTCAGGCTGTCGGGCAGCTGGCGGCCGGGCTGCCGGTGAGCCGGTCGGCGGTGTCCCAGCACCTGAAGATCCTCAAGGACGCTGGCCTGGTGCAGGACATGGCTGCGGGGACGCGCCGGATCTACCGGCTTAACCCTGTCGCGCTGGCAGCGTTGCGGGATCAGCTCGACACATATTGGCAGCGGGCGCTGACCGGGTACGCCGATGCCGCGGAAGCGCCGACCGAGGAGGCTTGATGGCCCAGACCGAGGCAGCGACGGTCCGCAAGCAAGTCGTGGTTGACGCGCCGATCGAGCGTGCTTTCACGGTGTTCACCGACCGGTTCGGGGACTTCAAGCCGCCGGAGCACAACATGCTCGGGGCGCCGATCGCCGAGACGGTGTTCGAGCCCCGGGTCGGCGGCAACATCGTGGACCGGGCAGCGGACGGCAGCGAGTGCCGGTGGGCGCGGATCCTGGCCTTCGACCCGCCAGACCGGCTGGTGTTCAGCTGGGACATCAGCCCGCGGTGGACCATCGAGAACGACCAGGCTCAGACCAGCGAGGTCGAGGTGCGGTTCTACGCCGAGTCGCCAACCCGCACGCGGGTGGAGCTGGAACACCGGCACATCGACCGGCACGGCCCGGGATGGGAAGCAATTACCGACGGCGTGGACGGGCCGGAGGGCTGGCCTTTGTACCTGGACCGGTACGCCGCGCTAGTGAAGGAAGGCCGCTGACATGCCGCCGATCGTTACCAGCGCCGAAATCGAGCGCCCGGCCGCCGAGGTCTTTGCCTACGCCACCGACCCGGCCCGGTTCAGCGAGTGGCAGCAGGGCGTGGTGGACGGGCACATGGACGGCCCGGCCGACGGCACCCGATCACCGGCCGTGGGCGAAAAATGCGTGACGACGCGGCGCATCGGCGGCGCCAACCGCCCGTCCACTTCCGAGCTCGTGCATATCGACCCTCCTAAGACCTGGGGCGTGCGGGGTATAGACGGCCCGGTCCGGGCGGCCGTCGAGGTCCTGGTCGAGCCAGTGACCGGCGCTCGCTCCCGGCTGACCATCAGCGTCGACTTCACCGGCCACGGCATCGGCAAGATCCTGGTGCCGCTGATGGTCCGCCGGGAAGCACGCAAGGAGATGCCGGACAACATGGCAGCGCTCAAGCAGAAGATGGAAACGGGGCTAGGCCGCCGAGACGCGCCGGGGAATGCCTGAATCAGATCCTGCCCGGTCATGATTGCGTCCGCTAGCTGACTGGCGCGTCCAGCGCGCAGGATGAGAAGATGGCGGACCAGGCAGAGGCAGCGGCGCACTGGGACGGCGCCTACGCCCAGGGCGATGGCACGCGGAGCTGGTTCGAGCAACATCCGGGCATGTCGCTCCGGATGCTTGAGTCTGCCGGGGTCTCGGCCGCGGATGCCCTCATCGACGTGGGCGGCGGCGCTTCCCCTCTCACCAGGGCGCTGCTGGATTGCGGCTTCGGCGACCTCACCGTACTCGACATCTCCGCGACCGGGATGCGGCACGCGCGGGATCGCCTCGGCTCGCGGGCTGACCAGGTGCACTGGCTGACCGCCGACGTTCTCAGCTGGCGTCCCCAGCGTCTCTACCAGGCCTGGCATGACAGGGCGGCCTTTCATTTCCTGACCATCGAGGAGCACCGGCAGCAATACCTGCGCACTCTGGACACGGCCACCGCCCCGGGCGCCGTCGCCGTGTTCGGGTGCTTCGCACCGGACGGGCCGCAGCGCTGCTCGGGCCTGCCAGTGGCCCGCTACAGCCCGGCGCAGCTGGCCCGCCAGATCGGCGCCAAGTGGCGATTGACCAGCCAGGACCGGGAAGAGCACATCACCCCGGCAGGCACCATCCAGCCGTTGACCTGGATCGCGCTGCGAAGACAATCCTGATCCTGGTTCGCCCGTCTTCCTCGCAGGCGCGCCCCGGATCAGCCCGCGTACCGCACCGGGGTCATCCTGGTCGGGCTGGCCCGCTGCATCGCGATGGTGCTGATCTGGACCGACCTGGCCTGCGGAGACCGCGAGATGGCCACGGTCCTGGTCGCACTCAACGCGGTCTTCCAGGTCCTGCTCTACGCCGCGCTGGGCTTCTTCTACCTGCAGGTGCTGCCCGGCTGGCTCGGGCTGCAGACCGCCAGCCTGCACGTGTCCATCGCCGAGATCGCCGGCACCGTCGCGGTCTTCCTCGGCATCCCGCTGGTGGCCGGGTACCTGACCCGCACCATCGGCGAACGGGCCAAGGGCCGGGACTGGTACGAATCCCGGTTCCTGCCCAAGCTCGGGCCGGTGGCGCTGTACGGCCTGCTGTTCACCATCGTGATCCTGTTCGCCTTGCAGGGCAAGAAGATCACCTCCGAGCCGCTCGACGTCGTCAGGATCGCGCTGCCGCTGCTGGCCTACTTCGCGATCATGTGGTTCGCCGGGTTCGCCATCGGCCGCCGGCTGCACCTGTCCTACCCGCGCACCGCCGCGCTGGCGTTCTCCGCGGCCAGCAACGACTTCGAACTGGCGATCGCCGTCGCCATCGGCGTGTTCGGGGTGACCAGCGGCCAGGCCCTCGCCGGCGTCGTCGGGCCGCTCATCGAGGTGCCCGTCATGCTCGCGCTGGTCTACGTCGCGCTGTGGGCCCGCCGCCGCTTCTACCCCCCCGAGGAGGCCGAACCGTGAACTGCTTTGACTGCGCCGCGCTCGGCGACCACGTCGATGCCGTCGCCATCTGCGCCGACTGCGGCGCCGCCGTCTGCCACGACCACGCGCACGTCACCGCCCGCTGGCTGACCCGCACCATGGTGATCAACCGCGTCGTCGCCGTCGA
>JBKQQQ010000794.1:0-5490 GCA_052144275.1 Streptosporangiaceae bacterium | reverse complement strand
CTCAGATCTCCGGTAGTAGGGTGCCGTGGCGTTGCTGACGTGTGGTTTCCTTCCGGCTGTTAGTCTGCGAAATTGTTTGATTTTCGGTAGGGTGGTGGCATGTCCGCCGCGGTGGCCCTCATGCTGGAGGGCATGCCGTCGCCGTGGGATCTGCATCTGCACCGGGCCGGCGGGCGGGTCGTGGTGCTGGTGGGCTCGAAGGTGGTCGCCGAGTACGGCGAGGGTGACCTGGCGATGCGGAACATGGCGATCGTGACGCTGCGGCGGGTGGGGTTTGGCGGCGGGCGGGTCGCGGAGGTGTTCGGGCTGACGCCGACGTATGTGTCACGGCTGAAGACGGCGGCAGCGCGGCAAGGTGCTGCGGCGCTGGGCGGCCAGGACGGCCCGGGCCGGCCGCGGGCGCTGGGCGAGGATCAGCAGGACCTGGCGCAGCAGTGGCGTGAGCAGGGGGAATCTGATCTGGAGATCGGCCGGCGGCTGGGCGTGGCGGGGACCACGGTGGCCCGCCGCCTGGCCGCGCGGTCAGCGGCGGGGGCAGATCCGGGGCTGCGGCAGGAGGAGCTTGAGTTCGCCGGGCCGGCTCCCGGACCGCAGCCAGAGCCCGGGCCGCGGGCAGGCACAGGGCAGGAGGAGCAGCAAGAAGAAGAAGAAGAAGAAGAAGAAGAAGAAGAAGGACCCGGCTGCGGGGCCGTGCGGGCGGGGGCAGGGCAGGGCGGGGCAGATGGGCAGCCGCCGTCCCTGCCGCCGGGGCCGGGCGGGCCGCGGATCACCGGCGGGGTGTTCTGGTCGCGGTATGCGGGGGCGATGCTGCTGCACGCGTTCACGGCCCGGGCCGGGGCGGGGCAGGTGCTGGAGTCCGCCGCCGGGGCCGGGCGCGGCGCAGGCGGGTACCGGTTCGCCGATGTGGCCTTGCTGTCGGTGACCAGCATGTGCTTCGCGCTGGGGGCTGCGACGACAGAGCAGGTCAAGCACCTGACGGCCGCGTGCGCGGGGCCGCTGGCCGGGCTGGCGGTGCTGCCGCACCTGCGGACCTTGCGGCCCCGGCTGGCCGGGATCGCTGATGCGGCCGATCCGCTGGCGCTGCAGGAGATGGCCGCCCGCGCGATGCTGGCCGCCGATCCGGTCACCTCCGGCGTGTACTACGTCGATGACCATTTCGTCCCCTACGCCGGCGCCCAGCCGGTCGCGAAGGGCTGGAACAACAAGCGCGGCAAGGCGGAACGGGGCCGCGCGGACACCCACGTCACCGCGCATGACGGGCGGGCGGTGTGCTTCGTGACCGGGGAGCCGTCCGGGCTGGCCGTCACATTGCCCAGGGCGCTGGCGGAGCTGAAGAAGGCCGCGCCGCCGGGCGCGGCGATCATGGTGGGGTTCGACCGCGGCGGCGCGTATGCGCAGGTGTTCCGGCACTGCCGGGAACAAGACGTGCACTGGGTCAGCTACCGGCGGGCGCCGCTGGCGGTCCCGGCGCGCCTGCCGGTCATCACCACCATCACCCGCGGCGGCAGTGCCCGCCAGATCGCCTGGGCTGAGGAGACCGTCCAGGTCAAGGACTACGGGCGGGCCCGGCAGATCACGCTGTTCGAGCACGGGCAGGTCGCCTTGCAGGTCCTCACCTCGGACTTTGATGCCTGCCCGGCGCACATCCTGGCCTGGCTGAAGTCGAGGTGGCGGGAGGAGCTCGTGTTTCGCAGCTATGCGGCTGCTGCCTGCCATGCTGCCAGCACGGCTTTGGTTTGCTCGGGTGTGGGGTGTGCGCCGGAACCCTTGGAAATGCGGGCGGTGATCAGGACGCGGCGGAGCTGGGTGAGCATGTCCTCGAAGGCGGGTTCGGTCTTGGCGTGGTACCAGGGCTGGGCGTGGCGGCGGGCGGTGATGTCGGCCCGGTGGTGGCCGTGCCGGGCGTACCACACGACGACCAGGGTGTGGGTGAGCAGGGCGAACGGGACGGTGCGCTCGACGGCGCGGCGGGTGCGGTTGCGGGCCTCGCCGGCGCCGAGGACGTTGCGGGCGTCGGCGAAGGCCTGCTCGATGGACCATCGGGCGGCGTAGCGGGTGATCAGGGTGGCGGCGCTGGCGGCCAGGTCGGTGGTGACCAGGGCGAGCAGGCCGGTGTCATTGCGGGCGAGGATGACCCGGACGGTGCGGGTGTCCAGGCAGCCGTACCACAGGCAGGTGATGCCGGCCAGGTGGGTGTCCTGGTCGCGGCCGTAGATCCGGACCGTGGCCGGGGTCCAGCGGGCGGCGGCGGCCAGCTGGCCGGGAGTGCCCAGCCGTTCGCCCTTGCGGCGGGGCCGGCCCCTGGTACCGGGTGGGCGGGGCGGCGTGAGGTCGTACAGGACCGCGTTGGCGCGCAGCCGGCAGGTCCAGGTCACCGCGGCTGGCAGGTGCTTCAGCGCCGGGCCGTGGTAGGCCGCGTCGGCCACCACGTCGATGGCGCGGCCGGGGAACGCGGCGGCCAGCAGGGCGACCAGGCTGGTGGCCGCCGATACCTTGGTACCGGGCAGCGGGGCGGCCTTCTTCCGCTTCCTGACCCGGGCCGGGACCGTGGTCTTGCCTGCCGGGACCAGCCGGGCCAGGACCGGCAGGCATACCGGGCGATCCTGGTGGTTAATTCGGGTTCTATGCGACAAGGCCGAGTTCGAGTCGTGCCAGGTGGCTGGTTCGCTGCCGGTCCAGCGGCGTGCCGGTCCAGTAGGCCTCCAGGCGGAGCAGGTTGAGGGCGGTCGCCATGTACACGTGGTCGAGGCGGGTCTTGGCCAGGCCGCGGTACCGGGCGCGTCGTGCTCCGTGGCTGGCGGCCTGGCTCATGGTTCCTTCGACGCCGGCGCGGCGGGCGTAGTCGGCCTGGAAGCCGGTCGTCTTTTCGGCGGTCCTGGCGGCGGCCTGGGCTTCGGCCAGGTCGCGGGGCAGCAGCGACAGCTGCCGCCGGGTCCCGGTGGTGCACTGGCCGCGGGCCGGGCAGGGGCCGCAGTCGCCGGCGGAGAAGGTGGCCACGATCGCGTCCTTGCCGTGCTGGGTGCACGGCGTCCAGGATGCGGCCGTGTTGCCTTGCGGGCAGGTGACGGTGCGGGCGTCGTAGTCGACGGCGAAGTCGGCGCGGGCGTAGCCGCGGCCGGCCCGGGCCTGGGCGGAGGTGTCGGCTAGCAGCGGCGCGATCAGCGCGATGCCCCAGATGGTCAAGGCCGAGACCACCAGGGCGGCGCTGGCATAGCCCGAGTCGGTGTAGTGCCGGCCGGGAGCCAGGTTCCTGGCCGCCAGCGCGTCATGGACCGGCTCGGTCATCTGGTTATCGGTCACGGTGGCATCGGTGGTGGCCACGTGGGTGATCAGGTTCGGGAACACCAGGCGCGCGCAGTCCTTGTCATGCGCACCCGCCGCGGCGCTGCCCGCAGCGGGCTGGGCCGCGGCGGCGGGACGGCAGGTGCAGGGCGGGGGATCGTCGCAGGTCTCGGTGATGTGCAGCTTGTAGCCCAGCCAGAACTCCTCGCGCTTGACGCCCCAGCGGGCGTCGGTGTCATACGGCGAGGCGATCCGCGCATGGCCGGGCGGGAGACCGTCGCCCTCAGGCTCCTTCTCCCGCCGCTTGATCACCTCCTTGCCGCCGGTAATGGTGCGGGTGTAGTTCTGCAGCAGCACCCGGCGCAGCACGTCGACCGCCGGAAGCCCGCGCAGCCAGCCCGGCGAGGAGCGGTCCCAGACCGCCTCCAGCAGCACGTACCCGTCGCGGGCGTAGGCGATGGCCAGCTCATCGCGCCGGGCCTGGGAGACCGGGGGCCGCCAGGACGTCATCGGGGTGCCGTAGCGGCGGGCGAAATCGGGCACGCAGATCCGCTGCTCCACCCAGTCCGGGTGCGCGGCCGTCAGCGCCTCCAGCGCGGCCCGCACGCTTTCCCCGGCCAGTTCCAGCCGGTTAAGCGCCGCCACCGCCGCGACCACGTGCGTGGAATCGGTGCGCTGCTTGCCGCCCGCCTTGACCAGGCCGTCCGCGGCCAGGCGTGCCAGCAGCGCGTCCAGCACGACCTGCTCCAGCCCGGCCCCGGCGACCTTGCCCCGGAACTCAGGCAGCACCGTGTGATCGAAGCCCGGGTCATCAAGGGAAAGTCCCAGCAGGTACTTCCAGTCGATCCGGGTCCGCACCGCCTCAGCCGCCAGCCGGTCGGTCAGGTTCTCCGCCCGCTGCAGCACGGTCACCAGCGCCAGCCGCGACGGCGGCCAGCCCGGCCGGCCCCGGATTCCGAATGCAGCGGCGAACTTCTCGTCCTCCAGCCACTCGCCAAGCCGGTCACGGATCAGCACCGGCAGCGGGCGCGCCGTCTTCCTGGCGCCGTACATGGCCGCGATCGCCGCCGCGATCTGCGGATCCGGCTCCGGCCACGCGGCAGGCTGCATGCACATGGCATACCCGATTCCGCGGCCGGGACGAGGGGAAGATACGGCCGCAGGCCAGATCTTGGCGCACGTCACAGCCCGAACCGGGCACGCCGGTCAGCGCGCCGCGAATTAACCACCAGGATCAACGGCGAAGTATTCGTGGGCTGTGGTCCGCAGTATTCTGCCGAGGTCGCTGGTGCCGATGCTGGTGATCGTCGTCGGCGCCGGCGTCGTCTTCCCGTTGTGGGTGGCCTTTTCGCCGACAGGACGGCTGAGTACGGCTGCCTTTGCGGCGTTCGGCTGGTCGGTCCTCGTCATCGGCGGCGCGGTGTGGGAGACAGCGCATGAACCCGCCATCGTTGTCCATGCATACTCGACGACGCGCGCTGATCGTGCTGTCGCGTGATCACCGTGGCGGCAAGGCGTCAGACGACGTGGCCGAGGTGCTCGGGCAGCTGGCCGCTGACAGCGAGCTCCCCTACCATGAGGGCCTACGGATGGTGGGCACCTACGCGATGGTCTTGGCGGATCGCGCCCGTGACGACTCTCATGGTGAGATCGCAGTTGCGGTCCGGGCCCTGGGGGAGCGAGCCACCAGCGTTGAATCAGCGGCACTTGCCTCCAGCGTTGTCAGGGCATTGTGGGTTCTCGGCCTAGACCAGGCGGATCATCCGTACGTGTTCGACGAGGCGCATAAAGCCCTGACCGTGATCGCGGGGGATGCGCGACGGCGCGGCCAGCGCGACCTCGCCAATGAGACGCTCGATGCGCTGGCCAGCTGGCCAGCATTACGGCCAAGCGCGTTGGCCGCGCGCTCCCGGCAGTGGGATACCCAACTCCGCCGAAACCCGTGATTCCGCCGCCACCAAGACGATCGGAGGGCCGGTATTTCCCGCCTCCGACCTTTCCCTCCTCCCTGCCGCCGAGCACTGACCAGAAGGCGGTGATACTGGCCCGGTCAAGGGCCTCACGCCGGGATCTGCTTAATCGTTTTGTACAGGACTTCGCCACCGAGGACGCCACGCCCGCAGAGGATCTGGCAGCAACCTTGGCAGCCGGGCTCGTGCGCCCAGCTGACGCGAAGGAGAGTACCCGGACCCCTCAACATGATCGGTC
>JBKQQQ010000793.1:0-2564 GCA_052144275.1 Streptosporangiaceae bacterium | reverse complement strand
GCGCTTCCCCACAATCGCGTATCAGAGGAATTGGTTTTCTCAGCGCTGAGAAGCCGAAGACGTTGCCGGTGCCTCACCGGCAACATGACGCCCGGGAGCTGGAGTGCGCCAGGTAAGCGGTGCAGATGCCATCCAACCGGCTCGTGGCCCGGTCAGTCCCGGCCCGGCCGCGGCGGGCCGCTGGCCGGCCAGGCCGCGTCGCTAGCCGATTTCAGGCCGTAGCCTCCTCCATGCGGCGGTCGACGAACCTCCGGCCGGAGCCTTTGATTTTGTAAAACATCTGTCCGCGTTCGGCCCTATGGTGATCCGGCAATTTCGTGCGAGGTTTCCATACGCCCTTTGGCGTGACTTCGTTTCGACCCTACGCCTGCTGGCGGGCTCGTGACCAGCGGAGATGTGGGTGGTCTGCACAGGCTCTGGTGCAGAGGCCCGCCGAAAGGTCAACGATTGCCTCTTGTCGAGTGTTTATCCTGGTAGATCGCTTGCACAGTGAGAGCGTTTCGTCATGATCACCAACCACCACGGGTAGGTTTCCTCGGACGTACTTGCGCGTCGAGCCTGGATATGCTGGTGGTAGCTCCAGGCCCACCGATAGCCTACGATGCCGGCGGGGATGCTCCAGGTGCTGGCTACTCCGCCGCCGGGATCCAGACCCGCATCGCTCCTCCGGAGCGGTTGGCCCACGCGAAGTATGGAACGGCGAGCAGCTGCGTCGGAGACGCCGCAGTTGCAGCCGGCGGCGCGCGGAGGTCGCGGTATTCGGACTGTCGCCACCCGTCGAGGTCGCGGACGACGCCCGTCAAGGCCACACCGGGCAGGCCGCCCAGCTGCGGGACCGGCCCGTTGTCGACGGGATCGGCTGCGGGATCGGCGGCGACGTCGGCCAGGTCGAGGCCTGGCGCGAGATCGGCCTGCTCGAGGCAGTACACCACGGGGCCGCGCTCGATCGCGAGGCAGCCCCGCACTGCGTCGATGCGCGGGTTGGGCACGGTCAGTCGAGGCGAGACGTCGAGTAGGAGCACGACCTGTGTGCCATCCCGCCAGCGGCGTCTCACCTCGGCGTAACCGCCCGCGGCGACGGCTTTGCCGTCGAGGGTCGCCTCTCGCGCCCAGCCCGGGATGCGGAGCGCGAGCGTCCATTCACGATCGGGGCTCTCGACGACCTCGACCGTGACCGTCCCGTCCCAGGGGTATGCGGTCTCCACGCTGAGGACCACGTCTCCGGCGCGGATCGTCGAGGAGGCGTACTGATGTAGCTGGATCCCGTCGTCCGTCACGGTCGCGAGGTAGTGGTGCAGCGATGCGAGCAGCCGCATGATGTTCGGCGGGCAGCAGGCGACGGGATTCCAGCGATGTCGGTGCTCACCGGTGCGCGATTGGAGCGGGTTCGCGTAGAAGAACGATTCGCCGTCGAGTGAGAGCCCGGAAAGAAACCCGTTATACAGCGTCCGCTCGAAGAGGTCGGCGAAGCGGCTCTCGCCGGTGACAAGGAGCATGCGCCAGTTCCACATCATGCTGGCGATCGACGCGCAGGTCTCGCAGTACGCTCGGTCGGGAGGTAGCTCATAGGCATTGCCGATCGCCTCGCCGTAGTGGCGCGAGCCGACACCACCGGTCAGGTAGCTCTTGGCGGATGCGAGGTCGTCCCACTGCCGCAGCATCGACGCGAGCAGCGCCTCGTCGCCCGTCTCGGCGTAGATGTCCGTGACCCCGGCAGCGAGGTAGAGGGCGCGCACAGCGTGGCCGACGATCCCTCGCGCATCGCGGACGGGCTCGGCGTCTTGGTAGTAGTCGAGATCGAAGCGACCGCCGGTGAACGTCCCGAACCCGCGCCGCCCGGTGAGCGTGTCCGCGAGCCTCAGGTAGCGAGTCTCGCCCGTCTGGCGATAGAGCTCCGCGAGCGCGACCTCGATCTCGGGATGGCCGTCGGTGCCTCGCGCGGGGTCGTTGCCGAACGCGTCGTCGATCAGATCGGCAAAGCGGCGGGCGACGGCGAGGAGGGAGCAGTCGCCCGTCGCCCGGGCGGTTGCGACTCCCGCCTGGATCAGATGCCCCGCGCAATAGAGTTCGTGGCCCATCTCCAGGTCGGTCCAGCGCCAGGAGGGATCGATCACCTGGCACCAGCTGTTCAGGTATCCGTCGGGTGCCTGGGCGGCCGCGACGAGCTGGACCGCCTCGCTTGCGAGGCGGTCCAGCTCGTCCGACGGCTCGCGGCCGCGCTCCCACGCGAGCGCCTCGAGCCACTTGTAGACGTCCGAGTCGCTGAAGACCATGCCTCGCCGCTCGCCCGAGCCCCGTCCCGCCGCAATTCGGAGGTTGTCGAGAGTTCCGGCGCGTTCGAGCTCCTCGGCGCCGCGAAGAAGCGTGACCTCCCGGTTCACCCGTTGCCGGTCCGCGAGCAGACCGTCCCGGATGGCGACGCCCCGGGCGTCGACCGGGCGGAGCCGCACCCGAGCGGCTGCCGTCGGCGCAGCGCTTGTCACCAGGCCGGTGTAGTTCTCCACTGGGATCTCCCGGGAAGGTCGGATCTAGGGCCCGTGGCGCCGGTCTGCCCGCGCCCAGGG
>JBKQQQ010000792.1:0-13430 GCA_052144275.1 Streptosporangiaceae bacterium | reverse complement strand
CGCTCCCGGCGGGACGCGAGCTCGTCGTCGGGCACGTCCAGCCTGAGCTCGCGGCGCGGGATGTCGATCACCACGGTGTCGCCGTTTTCGGCCAGCGCGATCGGGCCGCCCCCGGCCGCCTCCGGCGCGACGTGGCAGACCGACAGGCCCGAGGTCCCGCCGGAGAACCGTCCGTCGGTGATCAGGGCGCAGGCCCGGCCGAGCCCCTTGCCCTTGAGGAAGCTGGTCGGGTACAGCATCTCCTGCATGCCGGGGCCGCCGCGCGGGCCCTCGTAGCGGATGATCACCACGTCACCCGCGCTGACGGCGCCGCCCAGGATGCCCGCGACCGCGTCCTCCTGGCTCTCGAACACCACGGCCGGGCCGGAGAACTGCCAGAGCTCTTCGGGCACCCCGGCGGTCTTGATGATCGCGCCGTCGGGGGCGAGGTTGCCGTAGAGCACAGCCAGCCCGCCGTCGGCGGTGTAGGCGTTCGTCGCGTCCCGGATACAGCCGTTCGTCCGGTCCCGGTCGAGTGTGTCCCAGCGCGCTGACTGCGAGTACGGCCGGGTGGTGCGGACGCCGCCCGGCGCGCCGTGGTACAGCTCGACGGCCTCGTCGCTGACCGACGCCGAACCCAGGTCCCAGCCGTCCAGGAACTCCCGCAAAGAGGAACTGTGCACGGTGCGCACGCCGCGGTTGAGCAGCCCGGCGCGGTCGAGCTCGCCGAGGATCGACGGGATGCCGCCGGCCCGGTGCACGTCCTCCAGGTGGTAGGAGCTGCTCGGCGCCACCTTGCACAGGCAGGGAACGCGGCGTGAGAGCTCGTCGATCTCCTTCAGGCCGAAATCGACGCCGGCCTCGTGGGCGGCGGCGAGCAGGTGCAGGATCGTATTGGTCGACCCGCCCATGGCCACGTCGAGCGCCATCGCGTTCTCGAACGCGTCGCGGCTGGCGATCGACCTGGGCAGCACCGAGGAGTCGCCGTCGGCGTAGTACTGCCTGGTGATCTCCGCGATCAGCCGTCCCGCCCGCTCGAACAGGCCGCGCCGGGCCGAGTGGGTGGCCAGCGTGCTCCCGTTGCCCGGCAGGGCCAGGCCGATCGCCTCGGTCAGGCAGTTCATCGAGTTCGCGGTGAACATGCCCGAGCAGGATCCGCACGTCGGGCAGGCCGACTCCTCCATGGCGAGCAGCTGCTCGTCCGACACGGAGGGATCAGCCGAAGCCACCATCGAGTCGATCAGGTCCAGCTTCCGGCCGGGGGCCAGCCCCGCCGGGGCGCCGGCCTCCATCGGGCCGCCGGACACGAACACGGTCGGGATGTTCAGCCGCATGGTGGCGATCAGCATGCCCGGCGTGATCTTGTCGCAGTTCGAGATGCAGATCATGGCGTCGGCGCAGTGCGCGTTGACCATGTACTCCACCGAGTCGGCGATCAGCTCGCGGCTCGGCAGCGAGTACAGCATGCCACCGTGCCCCATGGCGATGCCGTCGTCCACCGCGATCGTGTTGAACTCGCGCGGGATCGCCCCGGCCGCCCGGACCGCGTCCGCGACCAGCTGGCCGACCTCGCGCAGGTGCACGTGGCCGGGGACGAACTCGGTGAAGCTGTTCGCCACCGCGATGATCGGCTTGCCGATGTCTTCCCTGGCTACTCCCGTGGCGCGCAGCAGGGCGCGCGCGCCCGCCATGTTCCTGCCGTGCGTGACCGTACGGGACCGAAGCGGCGGCATACCGATCTCCCCTCAGCGCGTGCTGGCTAGCTGCGTGTGCTGGCTAGCAGGGTTTGCTGGCTAGCAGGGCACCAGCCTACCGGGGGTGAAGAGCCGGATCAGCTCGCAGGCGAACCCGAGCTGAGATGCGGGAACGCCTTGTTCGCGGCCGCGTAGATCCGCTCGATCTCGTCGTCGGTCAGTGGCCGCACGTCGGCCTGCCTGGCCCGGCGCCGCAGGTATTTACGCAGCCGCGGCCCGCTGAAGACGTCGACCTCCCTGATAGTGGCTACGTCCCAGGAGATCTTCGGCCCGTAGACCGCCATCGCCGGGCGGACGGCGACCGGCTTGCCCATCTCGCCGGAAAGCATGTCGGCGGCCCGCTCCGACTCCCACCGGGCATGCTCGAGCCGGTCCTTCATGCTGAACGGCCCGTGCCACAGCTGCCTGGCGTTCCTGGTCCGCACGATCAGGTGCTTGTCCCAGGCCTCGGAGTCGATGGCGAACACCCCGGCGGGCCCGACCACCAGGTGGTCGATTTGCTCCTCGCTGTCCGGGATGAGGTTGCCGTTCATGGCGCGGTAGCCCGCGCGCCTCAGCTTGGCCAGTTGCCTGCGGGTCCGGCGCTGCGCGCCGGTCATCCGCGCCGTGCCGGAATAGTTCCGCCGGGACCGGTAGATGGTGTCGGCGATGATGGCGATCACCGCGAGCGTGAGCCCGAACTGCCAGGAGACCAGGATCGAGAACGCCACCAGGAGGATGACCGCGACCACGACCCGCAGCCGCCAGACTCGCAACCTCGGGTTCTTGGCCAGGTGGGCCAGGTTCCCCCGGCGCTGGCCGATGCCCGGCGGCTGCGTCCCCGTGGCTCCCTCGACCTCCTCGACCGGAGTGACCACGAGCTTCCACTCGGCCCTGGGCGGGTCGGCCTGCTGAGCGGCCGGCTCGTCCGCCAGTTCGTCGGGGACGGACTCCCCAGGCGGGGACCAGTCCCACAACGGCAGGTCGGCCGATTCCGGCTCAGCCGCCTCAACCTCGGCGGGCACGACCTCGGCGGGCCCGACCTCGGCCCCGGCGACCTCGGGCCCTGCGACCTCCGCCCCCGCGACCTCGGCCCCGGCGACCTCGGCGGGCGCAATCTCGGCCTCAACGGGCCAGGCCGCCGGCGCATCCGGCACCGGTTCCGCCGGCCCGCGAGCCGAACCTACCGACGCATCCTGCGATGCCCCACCGTGCGACCGTGCCCCGTCGTGTGCTGCCCCGCTGCGATTGCTTCTCGTCATCAGCGGCCCCGATGACTTGTTTCTCAGCTTCGGCCACGCCATCCGGTATCACCCACCACCTCAGCGTAACTGCCTTAGGACTCTGCGCAAAGCACCGTCACTACGACGATTGTGCCCCACTCCGGCTGGTTTTATAGCTGGACATTCGATGCGATAGCACGCCAAACGTCCCGCCTTCTCGTGGTCTACGATCTCCTAGCATGGCCCAGATTCACGAGCTAACCATGATCGAGCTAGCCGCGGCGATCCGCGCGGGTGAGCTCTCGCCGGTCGCCGTCAGCGATCATTATCTGCGCCGGACGCAGGAACTCAACGATCAGGTGGGTGCCTTCTTCACGGTCACCGCCGAACTCGCCGCCGAGCAGGCCCGGGCGGCGGAGAAGGCCGTGGCCACGGCGGAGGACAAGGCGGGGCTGCCGCCACTGACCGGCGTGCCGATACCGATCAAGGACCTGAACATGGTCGCCGGGGTCCGGCAGACGCTCGGCTCGGCCGCGTTCGAGTCCAACGTGCCTGACACCGACGACTACGTGGTGGTCGCGATCAAGCGGGCCGGCGCGGTCATCACCGGCAAGACGGCCTGCCCTGAGTTCGGGCTGCCCTGCTACACCGAGACCGAGGTCGGGCCGCCGGCCCGCACGCCGTGGGACCTGTCCAGGTCTGCGGGCGGGTCGAGCGGCGGCGCGGCCGCCGCGGTCGCGGCGGGCCTGGCCCCGGCCGCCCAGGGCAGCGACGGCGGCGGCTCCATCCGCATCCCGTCCAGCGTGTGCGGTCTTTTCGGGATCAAGCCGTCCCGCGGCCGGATCTCCGAGGGCCCGCTCATGCCCGACCTGGCCGGCCTGGGCGTCAACGGCCCCATCGCGCGGACTGTCGCGGACGCCGCGCTGCTGCTCGACGTGATGACGGGGAACTTCCCCGGCGACATGTACACCCAGCCGCCGCTCCCGCCCGGCGAGTCGTTCCTGGGCTACGCCAGCCGCCCGCCTGGCCGGCTGCGGATCGGCCGGACGCTGCAGAACCCGGTCGAGGGCGCCGAGGTGCACCCGGATTGCGTCACGGCCTACGAGGAGGCCAGCACCCTGCTGGCCAGCCTGGGCCACGAGGTCGAGGACGTCACCATGCCGCTCGGCCCCGACGTGGTGCCGTTCTTCGAGGTCCTCTGGTACGCCTACGCCACGCTAGCGCCGATCACCCCCGAGCAGGAGGACGTGCTCCGCCCGCTGACCCGCTACCTGCGCGGCCGCGGCCAGGCCACCAGCGCTCCCGAGCTCATCTTCGCCCAGGCTTACCTGCAGGCGGTAACCCGCGCGGCGGTCACCGCGCTGAACGCCTACGACGCCATCCTGTCCCCGACGCTGGCCCTGCCTCCGGTCCCGGTCGGCTACTTCGAAGAGGTAGAGCCGGCCGAGAACTTCGAGCGGCAGAAGCTGTTCACCCCGTTCACAGCCGTCTACAACGTGTCCGGCCAGCCGGCCGTGAACGTCCCGCTGCACTGGAACGCCGGCGGCCTGCCGATCGGCGTGATGCTGGCCGGCCGGATGGGCGAGGAGGGCACCCTGATCTCCCTGTCCGCCCAGCTCGAAGAGGCCCGCCCGTGGAAGGACAGGCACCCGCCGATCTGGTGATCCGCTTCGCCGGTCCCCGCCCCCGCCCGCAGTCGGTGGGCCCCTGGCTACCTTCTTAGGTACCTAGGGGCCCACTGAACCCTATAACCGTTGACAGACGCTGGTGCATATAGTGCGAGTGTGGCTTCGCCAGGCAACGTCGCTCCCGGCAGCGCCATCGGGGCGCAGAACGTCAGCGCGATCCTGCTCGACGCCGGGGGGGTGCTCGTCTTCCCCGAACCCGGCCACGTGCTGCCGCCGCTGCGAGCGGCCGGCGTGGACCCCGAGTTGGCCACCCTGGAGCGCGCCCACTACCAGGCGATGGCCGCCCAGGACCGGGAAGCCGTGCCCCCGGTGCCGGGCACCTGGTGGCGCAACTACCTGACCACTTACGTCGCCGCCTGCGGCGTGCCCGCGGACCGTGCCGAACTGCTCGCTACCGAGATGGCCGAGCGCCCGCGACCCGGCAGCTGGGCCTACGCCGGCCACGGGGTGAAGGACGGCCTGCGGGAGGTGGCCGCGCTCGGCCTGCCGATGGGCGTGGTGTCCAACTCGGACGGCAGCGTGGAGGGCGACCTGCGCCGGGTGGGCATCTGCTATGTGCCGGACGCTGCCAGCCCGCGGGCCGAGGGCGTCGAGATGGGCGTCATCCTGGACTCTGCGGTGGTCGGCGTGGCCAAGCCCGACCCGGGGATCTTCCGGATCGCGCTCGACGCCCTGGGCGTGCCCGTCGGCCGCGGCGTCCTGTACGTCGGGGACAGCCTGCGCTACGACGTGACGGGCGCCCTCGCCGCGGGCCTGCAGCCGGTGCACATGGACCCGTACGGGTTCTGCCCTGCGTCCGACGGCCACCCGCACATCCGCAGCCTGGCCGAGCTCGCCGAACTGGTGCGCACCCGTACCGACTCAGCGTCGACGACTCGCCCGGCGGAGGCTGGCCCGTCTGGACGCTTCAGTACGCGCGAGCCAGAATGGCGGTGAGACCTGGCTCGGTATCGGATTCAGGCATCGAACCGTCGGCACGCTGCAGGCACCGCACCGTGATGCCGGCGCTGGCCAACTCCAGCTCGCCGGACAGGCCGAGCAGGCTCCAGTCAAGGGTGGCCCAGCCCTCACTGACCGCCTCGGGCACTTCCGCCATCGAGCGCACCGGCGTGATCCGGGCGTCCCGCGCCTTCGTCGCCGCGGACAGCGTCTCCCGCTGGGCGTCCCGCAGCAGGGCCGGCACCGTGCTTGACAGGTCCGCCAGCGCAACGACGTCTCGCATACCGTCGGCAAGCCGACGCACCAGGACCGCGGTCTGCGCCTCGAGGTCGCGCGGCCCTAGCTCCACCCGCAGCGGGATGCCCTTCAGCTCCCAGTCCACCGCGCGTCGGCCGAACGGGACATCGGTCCGGTCATCCACGGTGACCCGCACCTGCAGGGCTGCCAGTTCCCGGCCGATCCGGTGCGCCATCTCGCACGCCTCGGGCTTGACGGCTAGTACCACGACTTGGATGGGCGCGAGCACCGGCGGGATGCGCAGGCCGTGGTCATCACCGTGCGCCATTATCAGGCCGCCGACCATCCGGGTCGAGGTGCCCCAGGACGTCGTCCAGGCCAACTCGCGGTCACCGCTCGGACCAGTGAACTCGATGCCGAATGCGCGCGAGAAATTCTGCCCCAACTCGTGGGACGTACCCATCTGCAGTGCCTTGCCGTCCCGCATCATCGCCTCTGTGGTGATGGTGTTGACGGCGCCGGCGAACCGTTCGCGCGCGGTCTTACGCCCCAGCACGATCGGTATCGCGAGCACGTTAACCATCAGGTCGGCATACGCTTCGTGCGCAATCCGGCGGGCGTAGTCGCGGGCCTCCTCGTAGCTGGCATGGGCGGTGTGCCCCTCTTGCCACAGAAACTCGCTTGTGCGCAGGAAGAGCCTCGGACGCAGCTCCCAGCGCACGACGTTGGCCCACTGATTGAGCAGCAGAGGCAAGTCCCGGAAGCTCTGCACCCACTTGGCCATGTACTCGCCGATGATGGTTTCCGAGGTGGGCCGTACTACTAGCGCCTCGTCCAGCTCCTTTCCCCCGGCGTGCGTCACCACAGCCAGCTCAGGTGAGAACCCTTCGACATGCTCGGCCTCCCGTCGCATGTAGGACTCCGGGATGAAGAGCGGGAAGTAGGCGTTCTGGGCGCCGAGTGCCTTGATCCGGGAGTCCATTTCGGCCTGGATGCGCTCCCAGAGTGCGTAGCCATACGGCCGGATGACCATCGTGCCCCGGACGGGTCCGTTGTCCGCCAGTTCGGCCTTGGCGATGATTTCCTGGTACCACCGAGGGAAGTTCTCCGCCTGCGATGTGAGGACCGCCTTCTTGCTCGCCATGTCAGGGGATGCTAGCTCATGGCGATAAACTACGTGCTTCAGCGGCCACGGCTGGAAAGTGAGAGTCGCAGAACAATGCGCTGGTCCAAGATGCACATCCCCACGCTGCGCGACGACCCGGCCGACGCCGGCGCGCCCAGCCACCGCCTGCTGCTGCGCGCGGGCTACATCCGCCAGCTGATGGCGGGGCACTACTCGCTGCTGCCGCTCGGCCAGCGGGTCCGGCTGAAGGTCATCGGGATCATCCGCGAGGAGATGAACGCGATCGGCGCGCAGGAGATCCTGATGCCGGTCATGCACCCGGCCGAGCCGTGGCAGAAGAGCGGTCGCTGGGAGCTGATGGGCGAGGAGATGTTCCGGCTCAAGGACCGCAGGGGTGCCGACCTGGCCCTCGGCATGACCCACGAGGAGATCGTCGCCACCCTCGCCACCGAGCTCGAGTCCTACCGCCAGCTGCCGCAGATGTGGTACCAGTTCCAGACCAAGCTGCGCGACGAGCCGCGGCCCAAGGCGGGCCTGATGCGCACCCGCGAATTCACCATGAAGGACTCCTACAGCTTCGACCTCGGGCCGGCCGAGCTCGACGTGTCCTTCAACGCCCACCGTGACGCCTACGCCCGCGCGTTCGAGCGGCTCGGCATCCCGGCCATCCAGGTCGAAGCGTCCAACGGCACCATGGGCGGCTCGGACTCCACCGAGTTCGTCTGCCCTTCGCCGACCGGCGAGGACCTGATCATCTACTGCCCGAACTGCCACTACGCGGCCAACATAGAAAAGGCCACGTCCCGGCAGCCGGAGATAGACGATTCTCCCGAACGGACCACGGTACTCGCCGCCCCCGAGCCCTTTGCCACACCGGGTGTGCGCACCATCGAGGATCTCGCCGAGCAGTACCAGGCTCCGGCCGACCGGCAGATCAAGACGCTGGTGTACTTCCTGGACGGCACGCTCACCCTGGTCCTGATGCGCGGCGACCATCCGCTGCACGAGCAGAAGCTGGTCGACGCCACCGGTGCGGTCGCGATCCGCCCGGCCCAGCCGGAGGAGATCCGCGGCGCGCTCGGCGCGCTGCCGGGCAGCCTCGGCGCGGTCGGTACGCTGCCTGCTAGTCCCGGCGACTACCCGGTGATCGCCGACGAGGCGCTGCGCGGCCGGCGGGGCATGTACACCGGCGCCAACATCGACGACACCCACCTGCGTGGCGTCGACGTCGAACGGGACATCGCCGTGGGGCGGTGGGCGGACCTGCGCGAGGCCGCTGCCGGCGAGGCGTGCGTCAACTGCGGGCATCCGCTCGAGGTGCAGCGCGGCATCGAGGTCGGTCACATCTTCAAGCTCGGCTACAAGTTCACCGACACCATCGGGATCAGCGTGTCCGGCCCGGACGGCAAGCCGGTCCGGCCGATCATGGGGTCCTACGGCATCGGCGTGGAGCGGGCGATGGCCGCGGTCATCGAGGTCCACCACGACGGCAAGGGCATCGTCTGGCCGGCCGCGATCGCGCCGTTCGAGGTCGTGGTGGTGATCGCCCAGCAGGACGACGCCGCCGTGGCCGCCGCGGGGGAACAGGTGTACCAGTCGCTGCTCGCGGTCGGCGTCGAGGTCATCGTGGACGACCGCCCGGTCCGGGCCGGCGTCAAGTTCAGCGACGCCGAACTGGTCGGCATCCCGTTCCGGGTCACCGTGGGCAAGCGTGGCATAGCCACCGGGACGGCCGAGCTAACCGAACGCGCCACCGGCTCGACCGTGCAGATCCCGCTGGACGAACTGGCCGAGCACGTCCGGGAGGCTGTGGCCAAGGCCAGCTGAGGAGGGGACCGGCATGTCGCAGACGGTGAAGTGGCTACCCAAGCCGGAAAAGCATGACTTCCAGGCGGCCGAGGACTACCTGTCGCTGATCATGCCGGCCAAGCGGGCCGCCGAGTGGCGGCGGAAGCTGGCCGCCGCGCGGGACAACATCACCCACCGCAAGGCCAAGGACATCCTGCGGGCTAGCCAGCTTGCGCTGCTCGGCGAGGACAACAAGCACGTCGCGTCCGACCTGCGCAAGGCCGCGTCCGGCACGGCCCTGTCACCGATCCTGCTGCTGCGCGGCGACGACACTCACCCGCTCATCGTCGCCGACGGCTACCACCGGGTCTGCGCCAGCTACTGGATCGACGAGAACACCGACATTCCCTGCATCTTGGTGTAAGGCGCTGCTATCCCGCTCGCCTCCGGGCGCCTTTCAAGGCCCCGCCTTCCCTCGTCGCTCGTCGCAGGCTCCTCGCTCCTCAGTCCAGGCGGGGCCGGCGCCCTTTGGCTCGCGGGGGGCTGCTATCTCCTTCTACCCCGCCTGGCGGTCGCGGGCCTGGCAGCGCAGCGCCCGGAGCACGTCGTCGCGGCCCTCGATGAGCAGCCGGCGCAGCGCGGCGGGCGGATCCGAGGCCCTGATGTAATCGTCGGTCATCCCGACCGTCTCCGGCGAGATCGGGCACACCGCGTAGACGCCGCTGACGAAGTCCTGCGCCATCGCCGACGACCAGTTCCGCCACACGTCCCCGGCCACCTCGAAGTACTTCTCCCGGTAGGGTGCCAGCAGCTCCGGCTGGTCCGGGTCGGCGAAACCAGTCAGCACGGCGCGGAACATGGCCAGGGTCAGCTCGCCTTCCATCATCGCCTCCCAGACCTGCTGCTTGACCTCGGCCGTAGGGATCGCGGCGCGGCACGCCGCGGCGTGTCTTTCGCCCGCGTCGGTGGCGTCCCGCGCCAGTTCGGCGTCGATCTCATCCTCGCCGCGGACACCGCGGCTCACCAGCCGCCACAGCAGTGACCAGCGCAGATCGGTGTCGACGCTGAGGCCGTCGAGCGCCACAGAACCGTCGAGCAGCCCGGCCAGCAGGGCCAGGTCGTCGGCCGAGATGGCCGCCCCGGTGAAGGCCCGGACGTAGGCGAGCTGCGTGTCCGAGCCGCCCGGCGCCTCGTGCATCAGGTCGCGCAGGGCCCCGGCCATCAGGGCCAGCCCGGTCTCCCGCCAGCCGGGGTCGGCGAACCGGCGCACCGCCTGGCCGGCCTGCCGCAGCAGGGTCTGCACCACGCTGATGTCGGCCACCGAGGAGATGCCCGACAGGACCAGCCGCACGTAGTCGCGCGCCGCCATCTCACCGTCGCGGACCATGTCCCAGGCGGCCGACCAGCACAGTGCCGCGGGGAGCGACTCGGTGAACGTCGCGATCGAGTCCACCAACGTACGCAGCGAATGATCATCGAGGCGGATCTTGGCGTAGGTGAGGTCGTCGTCATTGACCAGGACCAGGTCGGGGCGCGGCTGGCCGGCCAGGTCCGGCACTACCGTGCGCGGGCCCGCCACGTCGGTCTCGACGAGCTGCCGGCGGACCAGGCCCGCCTGGTCCCCTGATGTCCGGTCGTACAGGCCGATGGCGACGCGGTGTGAACGCAGCACCGGATGGGTGGCGGGCGCCTCCTGCTCCACCGCGAACTCGGTGAACCGGCCGTCGGCGTCCACCGAATAGGACGGCCGCAGCGTGTTCACGCCCGCCGTCTGCAGCCATTCGGCCGACCAGGCGGCCAGGTCGCGACCCGAGGTCTCCTCCAGCGCGGCCAGCAGGTCCGCCAGCGTCGCGTTGCCCCACGCGTGCGCGGCGAAGTACTTCCGCACGCCGTCCAGGAAATTGTCCCGCCCGACGTAGGCCACGAGTTGCTTGAGCACGGACGCGCCCTTGGCGTACGTGATCCCGTCGAAGTTCACTTCCACCGCGGCGATGTCGGGGATATCGGCGGCGATCGGGTGGGTGGAAGGCAGCTGATCCTGCCGGTAGGCCCAGGCCTTGTACAGCTGCGCGAACGTGGTCCAGGCGGACGTCCACCTTGTCGCCTCGGCCTGCGCGAGCGTGCCGGCCCAGGTGGCGAAGGACTCGTTCAGCCACAGGTCATCCCACCAGCGCATCGTGACCAGGTCGCCGAACCACATGTGCGCCATCTCGTGCAGGATCGTCTCGCCGCGGGCCTCGCGGGCGAAATCAGTGACCCGCGACCGGAAAATATAGGCTTCCACGAAGGTGACACAGCCCGCGTTTTCCATCGCGCCTTCTTTGAACTCCGGCACGAAAAGCTGGTCATACTTGCCGAACGGGTATTTTATGCCGAACGAATTGTGGTAAAAGTCAAAGCCCTGCCGCGTCACTTCCAGGATCTCGTCGGCGTCGAGGTAGGAGGCCAGCGACTGGCGGCAGTACACGCCGAGCGGGATGCCGTCGTGCTCGTCGCGGACCACGTGGTAGGGACCGGCCGCGACCGCCGTGATGTAGGTCGGCATGACCGGCGTGGGCGGGAAATGCCACCGGAGTGTCTCGCCCTGGGGGGCGCCACTCCCCGGGACAGTCGACTCCGGTGCCATGTTCGACACGACCTGCCAGTCCGCCGGGGCGGTGACGGCGAGCTCGTAGCTGGCCTTCATGTCCGGCTGGTCGAAGCAGGCGTAGATCCGGTGCGCGTCGAAGGTCTCCAGGTCCGAATACAGGTAGACACGCCCGTCGGCAGGATCGGTGAACCGGTGCAGTCCCTCGCCGCTGCGCGAGTAGGCGCAGTCCGCCACTACCCGGAGCACGTTCTGGGCGGCCAGCCCGGTCAGCGTGATCCGGTCGCCGTCGAACGCGTCCAGGCTGACCGGTGTGTCATTCAGCGTGATCTCGCGCACCGCCGGGGCGGTCAGGTTGATGAAGGTGGCCGAGCCCGGTGCGGCACAGCCGAATCTGACCACGCTGACCGAGCCGAACGTGGTGTCGCCGACCGTCAGGTCGAGGTCCACGTGGTACGAGGCGACCGTGATGAGCGCCGAGCGCGCCGCCGCCTCGTCGCGGGTCAGGTTGTCGGATGTCACCGGATGATCGTCCCTTCTACGGAATTTGCGGAAGCCGCCCGTCGCTGAAGGTATACATGACTCCGCATGAACTAACCGAGCAGGAACCGACGCGCGTCGACTTCTGGTTCGACCCTATCTGCCCGTGGGCCTGGATCACCTCCCGCTGGATCCTCGAGGTGCAGAAGGTCCGCCCGGTCACGGTGACCTGGCACGTGATGAGCCTGTCCGTGCTGAATGAGGGCAAGGACGACATGCCGGAGCAATACCGCGAGCTGCTGCGGACCGGCTGGGGGCCCGTCCGGGTACTGATCGCGGCGGAGCAGGCCCACGGACCCGAGGTTCTCGGCCCGCTGTACACCGCGCTCGGCACGCGCTTCCACCACGAGAAGGCGCCGCGGGACCGGGAGACGATCACGGCCGCGCTGGCCGAGGCGGGCCTGCCCGCCGAACTTGCGGACGCCATGGACTCCACCTCCCGCGACGCGGCCGTGCGCGCCTCACACGCTGAGGGCATCGACCGGGTCGGCTACGACGTCGGCACCCCGGTCATCTCGGTGAACGGGACGTCGGTGTTCGGGCCGGTGATGTCGCCGATCCCGCGCGGCGAGGCGGCGGCCAGGCTCTGGGACGGGGTCCTGCTGATCGCCGGGACCGATGGTTTCTTCGAGCTGAAGCGCTCTCGCACCCGTGACCCTATCTTCGACTGATACCGCATCTGGCAGACTTGCCTCGTGCGCGTATACCTGGGATCCGATCACGCGGGTTTCGAGCTGAAGACCCGCCTCATCCAGTGGCTGGCCGAAGCCGGTCATGAGCCGGTGGACTGCGGTCCCGAAGCGTATGTCCAGGACGACGACTACCCGCCGCACGTGATGCGCGCCGCTCACGGGGTGGCCGGCGACCCGGGCAGCCTCGGCATCGTGATCGGCGGCTCGGGCAACGGCGAGCAGATCGCCGCGAACAAGATCCCCGGCATCCGCGCCGCGCTGGCCTGGACGGATGAGACCGCCCAGCTGGCCAGGCAGCACAACGACGCCAACGTGCTCAGCCTCGGCGCGCGGATGTACACGATCGAGGAGGCAGTCGGCTTCGCCCGGGTCTTCATCTCCACCCCGTTTTCCGGCGAGCCCCGCCACGCCAGGCGCCTGGCCATGATCGCCGACTACGAGAAGACCGGCGAGCTGCCGCCCCTCCCCGCTTCCTGAGCTCCCCGCGACCGGGGTTACTCAGCGCGTCCGGGGTTACTCAGCGCGAAGAGCGGCCCCGCCGTCCGCCATCCCGCGGTCCCCGGCGCCGCCGCGGGAACCCCGGCTGTCCCGCCGGGTCGTCCCCAGTGACCGCCGCGGTCGCCTCGCCTGTTTCCGCCCCGCCCGCCTCGGCCCGGCCCTGTTCTGTCCGGCCCCGTTCAGCCCGGCCCCGTTCAGCCCGGCCCCGTTCAGCACTGTCCGGAGCCGGCCCTCCCCACCCAGGGCTTTCCCGCCCGGGGCTTCCTCTCACCTCGGCCGCCTCGGCTTCGGCGAGATGCTCGGCGCGCGGCCGGGACACGTCCCTGGCGCGCATCGCGGCGTTGGGCGTCAGCTTCATGGCCGGCACGGCGTCATCCTCCTCAGCCCCCAGTGTCATATA
>JBKQQQ010000791.1:0-3828 GCA_052144275.1 Streptosporangiaceae bacterium | reverse complement strand
GGGACAACCGCGCGACCGGGCGGGTCGCGCGCCTTGCCGTGCGCCCCGCCGACGGGGACGCTGATCCTAGTGTGGCGGGATTAGCTGAGGAGGATCCTCTCATGGCCGAGACAGCGAACAGCGAGTTCTGGCGGGAGCTCAAGCCGATCGAGCAGAAGTTCCGGCCCGGCGCGCTGCCGGAGGCGTACATCGCCAACGCGCCCACCGAGGACGACCGCTTCTACGCGCCGCTGTCCGAGACCGTCGGCACCCGGCCGCTGTGGATCTCGCCGAGCCAGAACCGGTGGTGCGACGTGCTGATGTGCCGCGGCGCCGGGCTGGTGAACCGGCACTACCATCCGCAGCAGGTCTTCGCCTACACGATCTCCGGCAAGTGGGGCTACCTGGAACACGACTGGGTGGCCACCGCGGGCGACTGGGTCTACGAGGCCCCCGGCGAGTCGCACACGCTGGTCGCCTATGAGTGCGACGAGCCGATGCGGGTGACGTTCAACGTCACCGGGCCGCTGATCTGGCTGGACGAGAACGGCGAGCCGAACGGCACCTTCGACGTGTTCGACTACATCGCGCTGTGCCGCGAGCACTACGCCAAGAACGGGATCGGCGCGGACTACATCGACCAGCTGTTCCGGTAAGCGGGGCTGGTACCCGGGCCGTTCGGGGCAAGGAAAGGGACCTCAGCCGAGGGCGGCCAGCAGCGGCGTCAGGCCGGTCGGGTCGTCCTCGGCGGCCGTCACGATCACGCCGCTGACCAGCTTGCGGGCCGCCAGGAGCAGGTCGGCGGCCAGTTCGATGCCGACCGCGCGGGCCGCGCCGCGGCCGGCCCGCTCCATGGCGCGCAGCGTGTCCGGCGGGATACATACCCCGGGGACCTCGTTGGCCAGGTAGTCCGCCTCCTCGAAGCTGCGCAGCGGGGTGACCGAGAGGAGGAGCGGAATGTCTTCGGCGGCTAGGGCGGTGACCATCCGGAACAGCGAGTCCAGCTCGTAGACGGGGCGGCTCACCAGGAAGTGCGCCCCGGCGCTGACCTTGGCCCGGGCCCGGGCGATCTCGGCCTCCGGGTCCCGCGCACCGGGGTTGACCCGGGCGCCGGCGCAGAACGAGGTCTGGGTGGTCAGCGCGAGCCCGTTGGAGTCGCGGCCGGCGTTCAGGCCGGCCAGCAACGCGATCAGGCCGAGCGAGTCGACCTCCCAGATCCCGTCCACGGCCGGGTAGTCGCCGAGCACCGGCGGGCTGCCGGTGGTGCAGATCACGCTGCGGATGCCGAGGGCGTGCGCGCCGAGCAGTTCGGCCTGCAGGGTCATGATGGTCTTGTCCCAGGTGGTCAGCGTGGCGATGGTCTCCACGCCGGCCTGCTGCCGCAGGTGCAGCGCCATGTCCAGGGAGTCGGAGTGGGTGCGGGCGCTTTTGGCCGGCTGGACCGCGAACAGCCCGACGCCCTGGGCCTGCAGCACCGCCGCGGCCTGCACCGCCTCGGCGGGCCGCCCCCCGGACGCGATCGCGGCCGCGACGACGAACCGCCGGCTGGCCAGCTGGTCAGCGAGGGTCCCGGCGACCGGAGCGGACGGAGCCGGAGAACCCGGCGGCCCGGCGGCTTCTTCGGGTTCTTGGGACCGGGCCGTCCCGGCGGGGTGGGCGCGGCGGTACTGCTGGATATCCGGGGTGACCCGGGCGGGCGGGCGCACGGCGTCGGCGGCCGCCCGGATGTGCGCGGGGGTGGTACCGCAGCAGCCGCCGACCAGGGACACCCCGGCCTCGGCGAACCGGCGGAAGTAGCGGGCGAAGTAATCGCCGTCGATGCTGAACTCGAAGCTGCGCGGGCCGGTGCGCCGCGGCTGGCCCGCGTTCGGCTGGGCGCTCACGGGAATCGAGGCGTACCGGACCAGGTCCTCAGCCACGGTGAGCATCCGCTGCGGGCCAATCGTGCAGTTGGTGCCGAGCATGGCCACCGGCAGCCCGGACAGCACGGTGGCGACCTCGCGCGGGGTCTCCCCGCCCAGGGTATGCGCGTCGTCGGCGAAGGTGGCCTGGGCGACGATCGGCACGTCCGTGAGGTCGGCGGCTACGCCGATCGCCTCGACAAGCTCGTCGAGGTAGCCGAACGTCTCCAGGATGAGGATGTCGACGCCCTGGCCGGCCGTCGCCGCGGCGATCTGCTCGCGGATCACCTCCAGGCGTTCGGCCGAGCCGATGCGGCGCCGCTGCAGCGCGGTGACGGCCGGCGACACCGACCCGGCGACCAGCACATCGCGGTCGCACCGGTCCTGGGCCGCGCGGGCGATGCGGACCCCGGCCCGGTTGATCTCGTCCACCTTGTCGGGGAAACCGTGGTCGCCGAGCCAGAGCCGGTTGGCACCGAACGTGTTGGTCTGGATAATGTCCGCCCCGGCACTGAGATAGCTCTCGTGGATCGTGCTGACCAGGCCGGGTTCGGACAGGTTGAGCTCGGGCAGCGAACGGTCGAGCGCGGCGCCGGCCGCGTGCAGCATGGTGCCCATCGCGCCGTCGCAGACCAGCACGCGCTGGCCGGTCAGGAAGGTGGCGGGGGCCCGGCTCGGGACGGTCACGGCTCGTCCCCGAGCGAGTCGAGGATCTCCAGCGCCACCTGGGCGATGAGCCGGTCGGTGTAGTTGTCCAGCCGCAGCCCGGTGATCTCCTCGATCCGCTTGACCCGGTAGGCCACCGTATTGGGGTGCACGTGCAGGATGCGCGAGGCTCGCTGCGGGCTGTTGTTCTCCCGGAAGTAGCAGGCCAGCGTGGTCAGGTACTCCGACTTGTGCTCGTGTTCGTGCATGCTGAGCTTGCCGAGCACGTCGGCGGCGAAGGACCTCAGCTCGGCCAGGTCGGGCACCTGGAGAAGGAGCCGGAGGATGCCGAGATCGCCGAACGCCGAGACCGCCCCTTTGACCCCGGACCGGCCGAGCCGCTGCAGTGTCTGGGTGGTGCGCTGGGCCTGCGCGTAGGAGCGCGCGACGTCGCGCGGGTCGCGGCAGATGCCGCCGATCCCGATGACGACCTTGGCCGCGGGGAACAGCTCGGACAACCGGGCCAGGCAGGCGGCGGCGAGCTGGCGCGCGTCCATCGGGGCGGCGGTGACCACCACCACCTCGGACTCGCGGGCCGAGACGATCGCCTCGGGTGCCCGGGTGGCGACGAAGTGCTCGATGCTCTCCCAGATGCGCTGCCGCTGGGCCGCGGCCTCCTGGGCCGGCGGCAGGTCGAACGCGATCGCCACCACGTTGTGGTCGCGGGCCGGGTCGTAGCCGAGGTGCGCAGCCCAGCGGCTCGCGTCGGCGTTGTCCCGGCCCCGGCCGAGCAGCAGGCCCTCCACCAGGTCGTCGCGGACGCGGCGGGCGGCCGCGGCCACCACGCGCTCGCGGCCGAGGATGACCCCGCAGATGGTGGCGGCGTGTTCGGTCACCAGCAGGCTCATGTCCTCGCCGAAGATGTTCTCCTCCGGGTCGATGGTGATCAGGTAGGACGGGACCTCGTCGCCGACCAGAATGGGCGCGACGATGATGGCGGGCATGCCGCCGACCTTCGGCAGCCGCAGCGCGCGCTGGCTCAGCCGGGAGGCGCGCAGCACCTGGCCGAGCCGCGGGTGGACCATATGCTCCCGCACGTCGGCGGCGGCCTTCTCGGCGCTCACGCCGGGCGCGGCCGCCGTCAGCACGTCCATCAGCTGGGTGAGGACGGCGACGGTGGCAGCCGTCCGGTCGGAGATCAGCCGCACCACCCCGGCCAGGTCCGCGTCCTGCAGGGCCAGCCCGGACAGGTACCGGTACACGGTGACGAGCTCGCGCAGGGCGGCGTTCTCCCGGTCCAGGT
>JBKQQQ010000790.1:0-8014 GCA_052144275.1 Streptosporangiaceae bacterium | reverse complement strand
CGGCCAGGGCGGGCACCAGCCAGCGCACCGGGAAGCGGGGCGGATCGGTGCGCCAGCTGGTATCGGTGACGACCGTCTGCCGCAGTCCCGCGAACCAGTCGTCCGCGTTCTTGACGGCGGCGATCTTGCGCCGCGCGACCCAGAAGCAGCCGAAGCCCGCGGCCAGTTCCGGCAGCAGGATGATCCTGGTCAGCCACGATGGCCAGTGGCCTTGCACCGTCACCGCGACGAGGGTGCAGCAGACGCCGATGGCTGCGGTCCGCCAGTAGTAGGCCCGCCGTTCCCGGCCGATGACCGGCGCCCCCGCCCGCTCACGGGGAACGCGGACCCCGAACTGCAGGGTCGGCCGGGTCACCGCGGGCATCAAGCACATCAGCGCCCCGACGGCCAGCACGGGGGAAACCGCGGCCAGGCTCGTGGCGCTCATGGCGAGCCTCCGCCTCGGTTCCACACCTCCGCTACAGCGGCGGGGAAGGCGAAATCCGCCAGGGCAGCCTGGCATTCCCGGACGATGTCGGTGGCTGGCATCCCCTGGGCGGCGGCCTCGGCGAGCAGTGTCTGCAGCCGGCCCGTCCAGTCCTGGGCCCAGGCTGGATCCGGCGGCCCGCTGCCCGCGTCGCGGCGCACCACCGCGCCGGACTTCCGGCCGAGCCGCAGCAGGCCCTCCTGCCGCAGCAGGTCATACCCCTTGTTCACGGTGTGGAAGTTCACGCCCAGGTCGACCGCCAGCTGCCGGGTGGACGGCAGCGCGGAGCCGGCCGGCTGCCGGCCGCGGGCGATCGCCTCCACGATCCGGTCCCTGATCTGCTGGTAGATGGGCACGGGACCATCTGGTTCGATGCTGAGCAGCATCACGCCTCCAGGATCTCACTGACCGCCGCCGCGCTCATCGCTGGCTCTCCTCCCGGCCGGCGTTAGACCCCGCCCGATGGCATATATGACAGCAGTTATAGAACAAATCACGCTCTGCTGTCAAACGCTCCGCCGTCCACCCGGGCGCTCATGCCGACCGACGGGCCGGCCGCTCGCCCGGGGCAAGGCCGCGGTTTGACTGCAGCTCCATCTGTTCTATACGTTATAGAACAGATGATTAACGTAGCGACCGTGACACCGCCGTTCCCGGCGGGCAGGGAGGCGTCAATGTCGGCCAGCATCGGGTCAGTCGGAAAGGCAATGGCCAGGCCATGGTCGTGCCGCGGCCGGGGACGGCGTCGGCCCGGCCGGGTCGCTGGCCTCATCGGGGTGGCGGTTGGCCTAGCGCTGGCCCTGGCGGCGTGTACGTCGGCGCAGCCATCCAGCTCGGCTGCCGCGGGGGGCAGCCAGCCGACTGTCCTGCCCGGGATGTCCTGCGCGTGGCCGGCGGAATTTAGCGCGCAGACGGACAACATAGCGTTCCCTGATGCGGCAGAGGCATACTTCCTCCAGCAGATCGTGGCGTCCGCGGGCACACGGATCGTCCTGTCGGGCCTCTTCCCGGACGCCCGCTACGCCTCGATCCAGGTCTATACGCCTAGCGGTGTCGGCGCGTCCCTGCCCGACTACCGGATCGCCCCGCAGCCCGGCAGCCTGAATCCCTGGCGGCAGCAGGCCGCGCCCGGCGGCCGGTTCACGGTGACCATCCGCTCGGATCCTGCACCGGGCCAGGCCAACACGCTGCCGATGCCCGCCGGCACCACGAGCCAGCACCCGGGTTACCTCATGTACCGCGTCTACCTGCCGGCCGGGGGTGGTGGTCTTTCGGCCGTGCCGGTTCCGGTGCTGACGGTGGAGCAAGGGGGCTCGGCGCGCACGCTTCCCGCCTGCAGCAGCCACAACGCCCCCGTGCACCCGCCGGCGGTAAGCGGGTCCGCCGCCTCTGCGGGCGCGGGCGGATCCGGTGCAGCAGCGCCCCCGCCACGCCAGCTGGAGTTCTTCAAGCCTCCGCAGAGCACGTTCAATAATGGGGGGCTCGCCAACGTCGACACCAGCTACGTCCTGGCCTACCTGGTCCGCCCGCCGGCAGCCGACGTGGTCGTCGTCACGGCGAAGGCGCCGACCTTCGCGCCCGGCAGCCATCCCTCTCCCTGGCCGGCCCGGGGCGAGGACGTCCGCTACTGGTCGATGTGCATCGGCTTGCTAGCTCCCCCCACTCCGGTCGTCGCCAACAAGCTGCCCGGGGGAGAGACCGACTACGGGTGCCGCGCCGATAAGGCCACCAGGCTGAACGCGGCCGGGGATTACACCTACGTGATCGGCAGCGAATCGCAGCGGGCTGCCATCAGCCGCGTCCCCGGCGTCACCTTCCTGCCCTTCTCCACCACCCACCCGGCTGGCCCGTACCTCCTGGGCCTGCGGAACGTGCTGGTCAGCTCGTCGTTCGCGCACTCGCCCCAGGGCGTCACGCAGGCCAGCGACCCGGCGGCGGCCGCGGCCGTCATGGGTTCCTACTATCCGCGGGCGGCGGTCTGCCCGCTGGCGACCCTCACCGCCAAAGGCCCGCAGGCATGCCTGCGGTGAGCAAGGCAGCAGGCATTCGCTACATTATTTCTATAGGAGATAGAACAGATACAACAGGAGGTGCAATAGTGCGGACTTGCGGGCAAGCGGGAGGCGCCCGGTGGGCACAGGAGGAGGGCGGAAGTCAGCGTTACCGGAGTTCTCCACGATCCTTCTCCGACGTAAATGGCCAGGTCCTCTTCTCTACGACACGCAAGATCCCAAGGACTATGATAAAGCCCAATCCGAAGATGGCTTTGCGTGACGAGTCAGAGATAGGCAATGACTGAGATGGAAGGAAAGTGCATATGGCAATAGCGACTGTTAGAACGAGCCCAATTCGACCAGCAAGCCGCAGTCGCTTTGCGTACTTGGTCCCCAATCTTAGTAGTTCTACTCGCGATAGATACTGATCATGCCATGGATACACGCCCCGCACGTTGGGATGCGTAGACAAAAACTCTTCATCCTTTGCTGGGGTGGGAGTTACACTACTGTGGATCGATGTGAAGCACGAGAATACTAGGGCAATACCCCAAAGCAACCATTCGATCATCGAGCCATTCATTGCCTTCTCCCTAATATCATCTTTATTGGCTGCATGTTCGCGTCAGCTTGAAGCGGCGAAGTGCCAACCCCATGTCGCGATACGCATGTGATCCGCTACTCACTGTAGATCGAGGACTAGCACCAGAGCCGAACGGTCCGGTCCATGCCGGCTGAGGCAAGGAACTCGCGGTTAGGGCTGAATGCGACTCTAAACACCCAACCCGTATGACCCATTAGGGTTCTCAGGTGCTCACCGGTAGACGGATTCCACAATCGAATTGTCTTATCCGCGGACGCCGACGCAAGGAGTTCCCCATCAGGGCTGAAAGCTACTCCACTCACCACACTCCGGTGGCCTTCCAGCGTCCGCAAGCAATGTCCGTTTGAGGAGTCCCAGAGCCGCACGGTCTTGTCCTTGCCAGCCGTGGCCACCAGGTTGTCGGTTCTGCTGAATGCGACGTCCTGGATGCCCGATGTATGCCCGCTTAGAGTGAGCACCGGTTTCCCGTCGGGAATGGTCCATATAGTGGCCGTTCCGTTTGCGCCGGCGGTGGCCAGGAGGCTCCCGTCGCGGCTGAATGACACCGCCGTGACAGCCGTCGTGTCTGTGGAGAGACTCCTGAAGCGTGTCCGAGTCATCGCATTCCAGAGTCCTGCAGAGCCATCTCCACTGGCCGTAGCGATCAGCGTTCCGGTTGGGTCGAAGGTCACACCGAGGACTGGTTTGGCATGGCCCATGAGGGAACCAATGCGCTCTCCAGTGGCAGGGATCCACAGGCCGACGGTCGTGTCCCCGCTCGCGGTGGCCAGCACCTGGCCGTCAGGGCTGAAGGCCACACAGACTACGGGCCCTTTGTGTCCCTTGAGGATCCGGAGACGGCGCCTCGTACTCGGATCCCACAACCAGACATGCTTGTCATTGCAGCCGGAGGCGAGAAGGCCGCCGTCGGGGCGGAAGTCGACCGAGTAGACGACGGGGAATTTGCGCGGTGGCGTGTGCCTCAAAATTCCCACGAGGACAGCGGGTCCACATACGGCCGACGAGAGCAGAGGGAGGTGGCCCACAGCTGGCAGAACGAGCGCCAGCCGATCATCTGTCTCGTCTACCAGGTTGTCGCGGCCCAATCTCCTATTGATCTCCCTGGATTCAACGAGTGCTCGCGCGGACTCGGAGTAGCGCCCCAGTACGAGGGCGAGTTCGCCTTTCAGGAACAGTTGTTTCGCTCTCTCGATTCGCTCGTCCCGAGGCATGGAATCACGGTAGTCTTCTAGGATGTCGAGAAGTCCGAGCGCATTGTCGATGGAACCCAGCGCCTCGTCATATCGTGACATGGTGGCGAGAACGAGGGCACTCTCGTAGAAGAGGGCCATCGCTTGTAGCTGAGACATCTCCGAGTCCACCGGCCTGTCGATCTGAGTGTGCATTCTGGATAGTCCGTTCAGAATGCGTTGCAGTTCAGGCAGCGACTGTTCGTAGTGCCCCTGGTCGTTTCGGTTTCCGAACCAGTACCCCTGCCGAGCGGCGACAGCGTCGTAGGCTAGTCGGAGTTCCAGGAAGGATCTCTGCGGAGAGCCGATGACTCTACCGAGGACGTAGCTTGTCAGAAGTACTCCCACGCCCACTGCGAGCCATCCGCTGGGCGCGAGAAGCCCAAGCCGGTCGGGTAGGTGCGGGACGTAGCGCCTGCCCGACACAGCAGTCACGAAGTACAGCGAGATCAGAAAGACCGCGGCCTTGTATGCAAGGTTTGCTGTCAGTGTCGGCATCCTGAGGAGCATCGGCGCATGCCTTCCGATGAACCTGTACACGGACCAGGCCGTGGCAACCGGCCCCACGACCGTGGCGTCGACCGGCTTCAAGGGCAAGCCAAGATTCTCGGCCTTCAGGTCAACGACGGTCTTCACGTCCTCCGAGGAGAGGCCTTGTGGACGCGGCGGCGGATTCTCACGATTGAAGTACTGGACCTGGCTACGACGGCCGACCTGAAAAAGGAAGGTCAGGCTACCTAGGTAGAATAGTGCCAGGGCTCCATACAGTGAAATCTTCGAAAGGTATAGCATCTACGCTCACCTCCTCGGATCCGTTTAAACCTCCCCCTTGCCGCATATAGGGCTACTACCCGGAGAATTCCCTACTGGCGAGGCCATCGCACCTCACATCTGATCCGGCCCAACCCCCACGGTCACGATGGACAGTCCTCACAGACTGTGGGAAGAGGCGCAAGTCTCACCCTCCGTAGTCTTTGGGTACCGCGCGAAAGGACCCAAGTCCCGGCATCGGCTCTGGTCTGCGGCATGTCGCCGAACCCGGTTCGATGCACCTCGCGCTTGCGCACTGCCGGTGCGCTCCACGTTGACCCGGGCGTGGCATCGGCGTGTTGACGGGGCACTCATCCGGGCAATCCGGACAGGGAAGCACCGCCGCGTCATGCGGATGCGGGGCGCAAACCGTCTAGAGCGTCTCAAGGATAAAGTGAGCCCGATCCGTAAAGGATCAAGCCGAGCCAGGCAAAGGCGAATGATTCACGAGCAGGCGAATGATCAGCTGTGACCTGAACAGGAGGGACATAAGCGAAATCCGCCGATTTGGGCGCCTATCGGGCGCGGCCATGCATCCAGGTGGCTTGCTCAGCTTGGATAGCCGCTATCTTGCGCGGCTCAACGCAGGTTTCCATAGGCCGCGCCTCCAGCAAGGGCGCGAATCTCCGTGTTAAGAGCGCTGCTAACCGAACATAGCCAGTCGGCATCTCGGCTATGCGGAATGATTGTTCTGCGCGGCATTCGCGATCAACCTGCATGAACCGCAGGTCGTCCATAACGCTTCTCGCGCTCGCTGCCTATGGTCTTCTTGCCGCGCAGCGTGATGACACTCCGGCAGTGTCAGGCGGCATAGGACGCGCAACGGCGTCGGCAAGCCCGTTACTAAATTGAGACATTCATTGGTAGCGCGCCAGGCGGACTGTCGCTCACTGGCCAGAGGTCATCTTCTCTGACGCGCCCACCGTCCTAGACATACTGGCCCTGCGGGAGCCGACCGTCTAGCCCTACGATCGGGTGCCATGCCAGCGAACCGGATGAACCGTGACGAGTTTTACGCCGCGATAGCACCGCATGACGACGCACGCCTCCGCAAGATCTTGTGGACCGTCTACTGGCGCGGGAACGCTCAGCTCCGCGAGCGCATCGAGGACGAGCTGCACCCGCAGGATCAGCCGAAGGTAAAGCCGAAGAAGGAGCTGCCAGACCCGGTCGGCGTCCTGGGCGAAGTGACGACCTTCGTCGAGCTGGCCAAGGACGGCGCCTACATGGCGGGGGACCGCCGAGTGCACCATACCGAACGGTCGAGGTGGCGGCATACGTTCCGCCGGCTGGCAGCCGACGCGCTGGCGGCCCTGACGGCCAGCGACCCCGCTCCAGCACAGCAGGCCGTCATGAAGATTGTCGACCTGGCCTGCGACATGAAGAGATACGACTACTTCCACTCCGACGATCCGGTGGAGGCAGCGAAGTTCGTGGTATCGGAGGCCGTGGCCGCGCTGTGGGAGTCGGTATTCCGGCACGGCGGTTTCGCGGCGCTCGCTGGCCGGGCGCCAGAGCAGCTCATCCGCTGGGAGGCAGACTACGGCTGGACCCGTCGGGGCTATGGTCAGGTGGCAGAAAAGGAGACGCTCCTGGCCGTTCCGCTTGCCCGGCTGCTTACGACGCCAGACATGTGGCGGACGTTCGCCGAGTCCTACCTGGAGGCGCTGGAGACGGCCGGACGCGCGGATCCCAAGCGGCCGCGCACCGTGTACGGAACCTTCGATGAGACCAGTTACCGGCGCAAGGAACGGGCGAACGACCTCGCCACATGGCACGAGATGCTCCTCGACCGGTTCGCGGGAACCCCCGAGGACGAACTGCTGGACCGGCTCGTCGCCAGCCCGGCGCTCGCCGGACCGGAACTCATCTTCCTGAGCGCGAGGCTCGCCGAGCGCCGCGGTGACGTTTCCCAGGCCGCCGCGCTCGTCACCAAATGCCTGAAGGAGATGCCCGGCCGCCAGGCGTACCTGGACTTCGCCGTAAAGGTCGGCGCTGAACTGCCGTCCCGTGCCCGCGAGATAGCGGCCGAGCGCGCCCGGACAGCCAAATACGCCGGGACGACCTGACCAGATCTCTGCCGCCGCGAACGCCACGGTTAGGCGCGAGCAAGCCGATCCGACACAAGCCGGTTGAGGCTCACATGCTGTTCGGCAGCTTCGCGGACCAGGCGACGGTGAACCTCTGCCGGGACACGCACCACGAACCTGCCTGAGTAGGTGCGTTCCGACAACGGCTCGGGGATCGGCTCACCGGATACAGCCAGATCGGCGAGCACGTCACGCACGACATTGGCGAGACCCGCGAGTGCTTCAACCGGGGTGGGCGCGAGCCAGGACAGTGACGGGAACTCCGCAACGGTGGCGACATGCTCGCCGTCCTCAACGGACCACACGACTCGGTAGGTGTAGTGGGTTGCGTCAGGCATCGTTGTCACTCTCCTCGTTCTTCTCGGCTTCCAGGCTGGCGATTGCATCGAGCACCTGCCGTACTTGGTACGCCTTGGCATTGCCGTCCTTGCCGCGCTGGATGTTCACGCGCGGATCGCCTTGCCAGGGCGTCTTGTATACCTTGTGCGAGGTGCCGTCCTGCCGGGGTTCACCGAAGTGTCAGCGCAGACCTTGGCTAGATCATCGAAGCGGACGTTCTGCGGTGAACGTTGCATCTGCTCGATGATCTTCTCTGCCTTGCTCACACCTAGATAGTATCAATAGTAGTACTATGAGCCAAGGGGTCAACATGACGCGGGTAAAAGGCGCCATGATGAGCGCGTACTCGGTGGTCGGGGAGCGCGAGCAGGGCACCCTCGAGCCGGTGCTGACCACGCCGGTCAGCCGGGCCGAGCTGCTCGTCGGCAAGGCCGCGGCGATCTTCATCCCCGCGGCCGCGCTCGGCTACCTGATCTTCGGTG
>JBKQQQ010000789.1:0-6670 GCA_052144275.1 Streptosporangiaceae bacterium | reverse complement strand
TCTCGCTGATCACGATCTTTCCCATGTTCGGTTCTCCCCTCGTTGGCGTTGTCAGTTACCACTGGTCTAGGCGCCGCGACGTCGGGAAACTGGGCGCCCGCCAACCGCCCAGTTCGCTCCAGCGCCGGCAGCCGCCAGCCGCCAGCCGCGAACCGGCGCCCGCCTCCGGCTCACCCGCCGAGGATGCGATCGTGGCGAAGTTCGTCCGCGCGTACGAGTCCGCCGATCTCGGTGCGCTGATAGCCCTTCTGACGGACGACGTCTTCATGTCGATGCCGCCGATGCCGTTCGAGTACGAAGGCCGGGACGTCGTGGCCCGCTTCTGCGCCCTCCTTTTCGGCGCGGGCCGCAGGTTCGACCTCGTGCCGGCGCGAGCCAACGGCCAGCCGGCGTTCGGGGCCTACCTGCGCGCCTCTACCGGCATCCGCCACGGGACCGGCCTCTACGTCCTCACCCTCACCGGCGACCGGATCTGCGCCATGACCCGCTTCGAGGCCAGCGTGCTCCCATGGTTCGGGCTACCGCGATCGCTCCCGAGCCGATAGCCACGTCCCTCCTGAGCATGACAACGGGGGTGACGTAGGTCAGACGAGGAGGTCTACGCGCTCGATCGTGATGATGTCGTCCTCGACCACGTACATGACGTGTGGCGTCTGGAGAAGGATCCTGCCCTGTTTCTCCGGCGCGGTGCGATGCGGGGTACCGGCGGTCCGTGACAGCATAGATGGCTGTCAGGCACGCGGAGGAGGGTCAGCGTGGCGGATATCCGGACCGAACAGCCAGCCCACCAGGACGCCGGGCTGCAGGGTGTCCTCGCGCTGTACGCGCCGCTGCTGGCCGGGCTTCGCCAGGCCGCTCCTGTCGACCGGCAGGTGTCGCTGCTGGTGGACGAGGCCGTGATGGTGTGGAACAGGCCGGGGTTCGACACGTTTCTTTCCGAGGCGTCGCTCCGGTTCAGCCCGTTCGACTACCAGCTGCAGGCGGCACGCAGCGCGCTGCGCCGGATGCGGGGCCGGGCGATCCTCGCTGACGAGGTCGGGCTCGGCAAGACCATCGAGGCCGGCCTGATCCTGGCTGAGCTGCGGCTGCGCGGGCTGGCCGACCGGGCCCTGGTCATCGCGCCGGCCGGGCTGGTGACCCAGTGGCAGGAGGAGCTCGAGCGCAAGTTCGGCGTGCCGACCGTACGCGTCGGCCGGGAGCGAGATGTCCCGGGCCAGGAGCCGGTAGCCGTGAGCGCCGACCGGCCGGTGGCGGTCATCTCGCTGGCGGCAGCACGCCGCGATCCGCTCAAGTCCGCGCTGACCCGTGACCAATGGGACCTGATCATCGTGGACGAGGCGCATCGCGTGCGCACGCCGCGAAGCGCCTCGGGGAAGCTGATCCGCGAGCTCCGGTCTCGGCATCTGCTGCTGCTGACCGCCACGCCGGTCGAGAACCGCCTGCAGGACTTGTACGAGATGGTGAGCCTCGTCGCGCCGGGGCTGCTGGGGACTGCGGCGCAGTTCCGTGCGGCGCACGGCGCCGGCTCGGCCGCACCGGACCATGAACCGAGGAACGTCCCGGCGCTGCGGAAACGGACCGCCGAGGTGATGATCAGGCACCGGCGCAGCGAGGTCAGCGTGCTGCTGCCGCAGCGGCTGGCGGAGACGCTCCGGGTCGAGCCGTCCGGGCCGGAACGCGACTGGTATTCCGACCTCACCGCACGGGTGCGCGCCGAGGCTGGCACGGCCACGCCGTCCCGGCGGCTCGCGTTGCGCAGCGTGGCCAGGCTGGCGGGGTCAAGCCCTGCCGCTGCCGCGCCTACGCTGGCCAAGGTCGGCTGGGATGACCTGGCCGCCCGTGCGGGGGCGCTTGCTGCCCCCGCCAAGGTCGCGGTGCTGCTCAACCAGCTGAGGCGGTACGCCGGGAACGGGGAGAAGGTCCTCGTCTTCACCGCGTTCCGGCAGACCCTCGATCAGATGGCCGGGCATCTGGCCGCGGCCGGCATCCCCGCCGTGATCTATCACGGCAGCCTGCCGCGCGCGGAAAAGGAACGGGCGATAGCCACCTTCCGCGACGACGCCCCGGTCCTGCTCTCCACCGAGTCCGCGGGGGAAGGACGCAACCTGCAGTTCTGTCACGTGATGGTGAACATGGACCTGCCGTGGAACCCGATGCAGATTGAGCAGCGGCTGGGCCGCCTGCACCGGGTCGGCCAGGATCACGACGTGCTGCTCACCAACCTGGTCGCGAGCGGCACCATCGAGGAGCAGGTGCTGCGGGTCCTTGAGGCCAAGATCAATCTGTTCGAGCTGGTGGTCGGGGAACTCGACATGATACTCGGACGGGTGGACGACGACTTCGACTTCGAGACCACGGTGTTCGACGCGTTCGTGGCCTCCGGCGACGACGCGGAGTTTGGCGAGCGGATGGCGGCCATCGGGGACGACCTGGCCAGGGCCAGGACCGATTACCTGGCCAGCCGGGTCGCGATCGATAACCTCGTCGGCGAGCAGGACGAGCAGGCCAGGGAGGGGGCGTGACGGCCGTGGCCGATCCGGCGCTCGCGTTCTGGCTGCGGCATGTGGCGGCGGCCGGAGGGCTCTGGGAACCGGACGGGGACACCACATACGTGGTCCTTCCGCCGCCGCTGCGGGACGCCTACCGGCTGCCGGAGGAGCTGCGGGTCACCGCCGACCCCGACGTCGCGCGGGAAGACGGGGCCACATTGCTCACCGCCGGTCACCCCGTCCTCGCTCAAGCCGCCGAGCGGGTGCTGGCCTCCGGTGACACCGGGCACCTGGTCCTGGCCAGGCCGGCTTCCGCGCCTCCCGGACCTGACATGCTGCTCGCAGCGGCGCGGGATGCTTTCCCCGTCGACCACGGCCGGATTGACCTGTCCGGCGAGCCCGCGTTCGTACTTCACCCAGTCATCCAGGTCGGCGCTCTGGTCACCTATGAGCTGTCGGCCGAGGACCGGTTCCAGGAGGAGGTGCAGCGCTGGGTAGACGTGCCGTCCAGGCGGCAGTTGCCCGCGGATCTGGTCGGCAGGCTGTGCCGTGCGGACGTGGACGAGCGGGCCCAGCCTCGGCGGCCGGAGGGCCTGATGCCGGCCGTCGGCGCCGCACACCGGCTCATCGACGCGGGCGCTACCACGCGCCGTCAGGCGCTCGCCGCGGAGGTGAGCGGTGCCTGCCAGGCCGAACGCGGTCGTGCCGCCGCCTACTACGCGGACGCGATCGCCGGGATCGAGGCCCGGCTGGCGACCGTTCCGTCGACCCAGCCCGATCGCAGGGCAGCGCTCGAGGAGCGGCTGCGCGCCACCGGTGAGGAGGAGGCCAGGCGGCTGGCCGAGATAGCGGAGAAATACGAGGCGCGCCACACGATCAGGCCTTACCGGCTGCACGTGATGCTGGTACCGGCACTGCGCGTATCAGCGGATGTCCTGCGGGGGACGCGGCGATACCCGGCGTACTTCGACTGGCTGCTGCCAGCCGGGGCCTACGCGCCTACGCGGTGCCCCTCCTGCGGTGGCGAGGCGCCGCTGGTGGCCGGCAAGCTGAAGCTCGGCTGCGAGACGTGCCTGCCCCCGAAGCCGACGGCCGCGGCCCCGGCTGCCGCCGCCCCGGCTGCGGCCAGACCGTCCGCCGCCGCGCCCGGTCCGGCTGGGCCCGCGCGGCCGGTATCCGGCGCACCGCGAGGTGCCCGGCCCGCACCCGCGGCCAGGCCGGTACCGCCGCAGGCCAAACGGCGGGCCGTCGTCCCGCCGAAGGTACGCAAGGAGCAGCAGAAGGCCACCGCAACCTTGGCCGAACGGCTGTGGTGCGCGGTGGCGGCCGATGACCGCCGCACCATCAGGAGGATCCTTCACCCCGGCTCGCCGGCCGCGGTGCTCGACCGGGTCCTCGGCCCTGCCGCGCTCTGCCGTGTCGTCGGGATGCCCCCAGGCGAGGAGCCGGAAAAGTTCCTCGCGGAGACAAACGGCCATGCCATCACCGGGGCGCTGCTCGGTGCCGCCGGTACCGAGTGCCCTTATTACATCTACTGCCAGGACGGGCAGGCGGCCGAGGTGCTGCCCTTCCCCGTCGGCGACGACGGAACATTCTGGCCGTTCTACTGGTGGGGCCAGCGCTCGGACGGCAGATGGGCGTCTTGGCCAAATATCCCGGCCAAGGGCCTGGATCCGGTCGAAGGCGCGCTCGTCGTCACCGGTTTGGCGTGGCACGGCCTGCCGGTCGCGGGCCGCGTCCTGGCCGCGTGGGGAAGGATCGCCGACCATCACGAGCGGCTGCTTTCCGCGCATTCGGCGCGCCCGCTGGCCGCGGCCGTGAACCGCCTCGTCGCCTCCCGAGCCGGCGGGCGGGTGACCTTCGCCGAAGCGGCAGGCCGTTTCCGCGTGCCGGAGCAGGAGGTGCGGCGGGCCGACCGTGCCGTCCGCCTGCCGCTAGCCCTCGGCCCCGATCAGCCCTGGTAGTCCGGGCCCCGGAGGCGGTGGGAGGGTGATGTGGGCCCGTTCGGCAGAAAGGTTGGCGGTTGCGGTGAGCGCCGGATCTAAATGAAGATCATTGCGGGGCGGGTACGGGTGGCGGCTAGTGATGTCGCCAACTTCCTGGATTGCCGACGGCTGACGCAGCTGGACCTGCTGCGGGCGCAGAGGGAGCTGGAGCCGCCGCGCAGGTACGACATCGGGTTCGAGGATCTGGTCCGGCGCGGGGAGGTGCACGAGCTCCCCCCGCTCAGGAACCTGCCAACGTCCGACCACCGTAGACCTTGCGGAAAGACCCGGGGATCCTGTGCTCGGGGAACCTGGCTGGAGAACGGGGAGCCTGCGACCGGCGACAGCGTGCCGGGTCAGGCCTACGGCTGGCGTTTCACTTTGCGGGCGGCTGCCGTGGCGTGGGCGACGCCGCCGGGCTCGTAAATGCGGAACGCGACGTAGTTCCCCGTGGTGTACGCTCCCGGCATGTCACGGACCTCCTGCTGGTCGGCCAGCCGGCTAAACCAGATCGTCCTGGAGTCCAGGGACAGGGTGTACTTTCCGCTGGTGTAGTCCCTAGCCGGGTCGGCCCAGCCCAGGTAGACCTCGCGGGGTTTGTCGCCCTGGCGCTCGGGGACGGCCGGAACGTAGCCCATCGCCCGGAGCGCGGCCTCGACTTCCCGGACCGGGTCGCCGCCGCGGCGGACTAGTTCGTCGAACATGCCTTTCACCGTGCTGATATCACCGTCGGCGGGGCCGGCGAGATCGGCTGGGTAGGTCACCTGTATCTCCGTGATCGTGGTCGGAAAGTCGCGCTTGTTGTTGGTGATGAACCGTTCGGCGCCCATGCCCACCGCGGTGGCCAGGTGGGTGGCGTCCGCGGCCTTGAGCCGGTACCGGCTGGACAGGGCGGTCGCGAGTTCGGCGGTGGCCCGGTCGACCGGGCGCAGGTCCAGCCTGGCCAGCAGGGCGGCGAGGATGCGGACCTCGTCGACGGCACCGTCGCGCAGCGGCCTGCCGAGAACCTCCGGAAGCAGCAGGACCGAACCAAGGCCCGCCGCCGTCGCCGGAGCTGCGGACCGGAACAGGGCAGCAACCTGCTCACCCAGCGGATGACCGGGCACAGCGGCGTAGATAAGTACATCGGCATCGAAGGCGTCCATTACCGGGTGTCTCGCCCGGCCCTGATCGCGGCGACTAGCTGCTCGGCCCGCTGCGCGGTCAGTCCCGGGCCTTCCGGCAATGGCTCTGCCGCCGCCTGGGTGAGCAGCTCATGGATCCGGCCGGCGTCCTCCAGCGCGGCATCCGCCCGGCGGCTGCGCAGCGCGTCGGGCCGGACCAGGACGGCCGCCGGGCGCCCGTGCCGGGTGATCGTGATTTCCTCACCCCCCTCGACTCGGGACAGGAGTTCGGGGAGGGCAGCCCGGGCCTCGGAGACGGTCATCGATGCCATGACAGAATTGTACATCGTTGTACGTAAGGGTACGGCTGTCAGCCGCCTTGGCGGCGAACGGCAGTAGCAGGTGGCCGTCGGCGTGTACACGCGGAACCCGGCTAGCGCGTCCTATGGGCCAGGCGGAGCGGGGAGGGCCGATGAAGATCACGGAGGGGCGGCTGCGGCTGTCGGCGAGCGATGTGGCCAACTTCCTGGCCTGCCAGCAGCTGACCCAGCTGCGGATGGCGGGACATAGCGGCGAAGATCGACCGTGCTCCCGGTGGCCCTGTCGTATTCGACCCAGGCCGAGGTGTCCGAGTTCTCCCTGCCGAATACGTATTGAACGGCGGCGCACCTAGTTGGGATCGCGTGTTGTAATACAGGATCGAGTTAGGCGTGTGAGCCAGGGGGCGTGACGGGTGTCGGCTCGGGTGCGGGCTCGGCCGGGGCCGGGAAGGCGCCTGGGCCGGCCGGGCCGCCATGCTTGGGCAGCCTGGACAGCCAGCGCGGCAGGTACCAGTTGCGGTCGCCGAGCAGGGTCATGACGGACGGGAGCAGCACGCCGCGCACGACCGTCGCGTCGAGCAGCACGGCGACCGCCAGACCCACGCTGAGCTGCTTGAAATCCATCAGCGACAGCGTGCCGAAGACCGCGAACACGGCGACCATGATGACCGCGGCACTGGTCACCACGCCGGCCGTGGCGCGGATGCCGTGCGCGATCGCCTGCTCGGTCGCCATCCCGCGGTCGTGCGCTTCCTTGATCCGCGACACCACGA
>JBKQQQ010000788.1:0-3273 GCA_052144275.1 Streptosporangiaceae bacterium | reverse complement strand
GGAGTCCCGTCTGGGCCGCGGGCCCGGCTGACCGCCCGGCGGGCCATCGCGACCTACTGGCAGCCAGGCGGGCAGGACGAGAGCCGGCGCATCAGCTCGCAAGCGGTGACGCTGGCCGAGCAGGCTGGTGACACCGAGGCGCTGGGCGCGGCCCTGATCGCCAGGCAGTTCACCCTGCGCGGTCCCGGCTTCCTGCAGGACCGCCTGTCGGCGGGACTGGCCGTACTCGACATCGCCGCCCGCCTCGGTGACCAGGACCTGCTGTTCCGCGCGCACCAGTGGCTGGTCCCCGACCGCTTCCAGGCCGGCGCGCTCGCTGAGGTGGCCGCCGATGTCGAGCAGATGGCCGCGATCGCCGAGGCGCGCCGCAGTCCGCTGCAACGCTGGTGGGTGCTGATCTACCGGGGCCTGCTGGCCGGCTTCGCCGGGCGGGACGCCGAGGCCGAAGGGCTGGCCCACGATGCCGCGGCGCTGGGCCGCCGGCTCGGCCTGCCGGCCGCGGACGCCTACCGGATCGGGCAGCTGAGCCGGATCTACGCCAAGCAGGGACGGCTGCCGGAACTCCGCGACGACATCGCCGGCGCGTTGGTGCGCTTCCCCGGGCTGGTCACGCTGCGCTGCATGAGGGCGCTGGCCAGCGCCACGGCGGGCCGCCGCGCCGAAGCCGCCGCCGAGATCGAAGCGCTGGCGGAGGGCGACTTCGCCGCGCTGCCCAGGGACTCGCTCTACCTGGCGAGCCTGGCCATCCTGGCCGAGGCGGCGGTGACCTGCCGCATCACGGACGCGGCCAAGGAGATCCTGGCCGAACTGGCGCCGTACGCCGCCCGGAACCTGATCCAGGGGGTCCCGGTGGGCTGGGGCGCCGGCGCCTGGTACATCGCCCGCCTGCAGTGGCTGCTCGGGCGGCGTGCCGAAGCCGCCTCCGCCGCGGCCATGGCGCAGCGGCTGCACCGCCAGTGGGGGGCCGCCGGGCTGGGTGATCCGCTAGCCGGCCTCCGCCGGGACGCCGCGGCGGCGGCCGCTCCGCTGAGCCAGCGGGAGACCGAGGTCATGCTGCTGCTCTCGTCCGGCCGGGAGAACGCGGAGATCGCGACCGTGCTCGGGGTGAGCGTGCACACCGTGGAGCGGCACGTCGCCAACATCTTCGTCAAGATCGGCGTCAGGAACCGGGCCGAGGCCACGGCCTGGGCTCATCGCCAGGGCCTGGCCCCATGAGTACATAGTTTCCGTGATGCGCAGCTCAGCCGCCCGGTGCGAGCATCAGCGGGACGATGACTCGCAAGGGGAGGAAGCCGTGACTGACCGCAAGATCGAGATCGTGCAGGGCGTATACGAGGCATTCGGCCGGGGTGACATCGAGTACATTCTCGGCCAGCTCACCGACGATGTGGACTGGGCGTCCTGCCCGGACAGCGATATCGCGCCCTGGCACGGCATCCACCGGGGCCGGGCCGAGGTCCCCGCTTTCTTCAAGGCGCTGGGCGACACCCTGCAGATCACCGAGTTCACGCCGCTGTCGTTCACGTCGAACGAGACCGACGTCATGGTGGTGACGCACTGGGCCGCGGTCGCTCCGGCCACCGGGAAGTCCACCGCGATGGACATCCATCACTGGTGGCGCTTCCGCGACGGCAAGATCTGCTTCTACCGCGGCACCGAGGACACCGCGCGGACCCAGCAGCTGCTCAGGGCTGACTGAGATCGGGGCTGACTGAGATCAGGGCTGACTGAGATCAGGGCTGACTGAGATCGGGGGTGCGGGCTGCTCCTGGGGTCAGCGGCTGCGCTGGGCGGCCAGGATGCGGCGGATGTCCCTGGTCTCGGTGTCGCTGTAGCGATCCAGGATCGCGTGCAGGTCGTTCAGGTCGGCCTGGCTGTTGTAACTGGCCAGCTCGCGCCCGAGCGCCGCCCGCGCGGCGTGCGCGTCGCGGCTTTCGCGAAGCTGGTCGCGGACCGAGGTCCACAGGGTGGTGATCGGGCGAGTTGCGGTCTGCATCTGCCTGTCCTCCATTTCTTTTAGCTTCCATTCCAGTGTGGGTCGCCAGGAACTATGCGTCCAATGACTTAATCGCAAATCAAATATGAGCTAGAGTCATGGATATGGACACCGACGCGCTGCGCTGGCTCCAGCAGGTGGCCGACGGCACCACCGTGACCGAGGTCAGCGAGGTCGAGTCGGTCACCCAGTCCGGCGTCTCGCGGGCCCTGGCCCGCCTCGAGGCGCAGGTCGGCACCCCGTTGCTGCGCCGCTCCGGCCGGACGCTGCGGATGACGCACGCCGGGGCGGTCTTCAAGCCGCACCTGGACGCGCTGCTGCATCACCTCGACGACGGCATCGCGGCCGTCAGCCAGCTCATCGACCCGGACACCGGCACCGTGGCGCTGGCCTTCCAGCAGTCCCTGGGCACCTGGCTCGTCCCCGACCTGGCCCGCAGCTTCCGCGCCGCGCACCCGGGCGTCCGCTTCCGGCTCACCCAGGTGCGCGACGAGCCGAACTCGGCGGCCCTCGACGGCGGTAACGCCGACCTCGAGCTCGGCTCGCGACGGCCCCAGAACCCGCCGGACATGGACGTGCACACCCGGCTGATCGCGCTCGAGCCGCTGCGCCTGGCCCTGCCGCGCGAGCACCCGCTGGCCAGGCGGCGGCTGGCCGGGGCGGGGCGGGTCCGGCTGGCCGACGTGGCCGGCGACCCGTTCATCAGCCTGCGGTCGGCCTCCGCGCTGCGGCGGCTGACCGACGACCTATGCGAGCAGGCCGGATTCCGCCCCGACGTGATCTTCGAGGGTGACGACCTGTCCAACGTGCTCGGCTTCGTCGCGGCCGGCCTGGGCGTGGCGGTCGTCCCCGCGCCCCGCGCCGGATCACCGGAAGCGGTGCCTGGCCCGGTGACCTACCTGGAGATCGCGGACCCGGGCGCGGTCCGGGAGATCTTCCTGACCTGGTCCGCCGAGCGCCGCCTGCTGCCCGCCACCGACCTGTTCCGCAGGCACGTCATCCGCCGGGCCGCCGCGGGCAGGCTTCCGGCCGTCTCGGACTGAGGCTGAGGTCGTAGCCCGGGCTGATGCCCGCGCCCGTTCGGCATAAAGATCATTTTGACCGAACGGTCCCGGCTCATCGCCCCGGCCACCCCTAACGCGCCGCCCGGCCCCCGTCGCTCGATTCCCCGCGAGCTCAGCAGGTCACCTGGATCCGCCCCACGCCGCAGATCGCGTCTACTTCGCGGGGCTCGCTGCTGGCGTCCACGATCTCAGGCCGCCAGCGGGACGTGGTGA
>JBKQQQ010000787.1:0-2617 GCA_052144275.1 Streptosporangiaceae bacterium | reverse complement strand
GCACCGGCCCGCGACCCGGGGCTGCGGGGCTGCGGGGATGGCGCTTGCTGCCGATGCGTCAGGCAACGACCCTGACGTTTTCCGCCTGGGGTCCCTTCTGGCCCTGGGTGATGTCGAGCTCGACCTTCTGTCCTTCCTCCAGGCTGCGGTAGCCGCCGCCGGTGATCGCGCTGAAGTGCACGAACACGTCCGGGCCGCCCTCGACCGCGATGAAGCCGTAGCCTTTGTCGCCGTTGAACCACTTCACAGTGCCCTGCGTCATCTTGACCTCTTGGTTGTACATGCGGCGCCCGCCATGGCTGGGGCCGCGCTCGCCACTTGCTTTGGCCAGCCTGTCACGGAACGCGCGGGGGCTGGAAACCGTGTGGCTGGCTAACTGCCCGGCAGCTGGAACTTTCCCGGCTCGGCCAGCGAGTGCGGCTGGAGCGAACACCCCGGCCGGGGGCGCGTGCCCGGCCCGACCCGGGATCCCGGTCACGCAAGCTGATCGGCCGTCCAGGGTTCACCGGTGCCGGGCAGTGACCACAGGCGCAGCGCGACCGTCGTGGTGACCCTGCGAGGTACTCAGTGGTGGGCCTGCCCGCGCGGCCGGTGTGACCCCTGGGCGGCCGCAGCGAAGGCGCCGTGCGCCGACCCCCACCCGGCACGCCGGGATCGGCCGCGGCGAAACCGGCGCGGCTGTCACTCATCCCTGGGCAGGCTCACCCCAGATCGATGACGAACTTCGAGCCAGCCAGATCCAGCCCGTAGCATGACCAGAATCTAGCCACCCGACTCCGGGAAACCCAGGGCACATCAGTCTGGGAAACGGGGAGAAGCTCAAGCGTTTGCGGCGGGTACGGGCAAGTCCGGCAGCTATCTTGAATGACCCGGCACCGGGCTGCGTTCGAGCCGCTCCTGACTCCGCCTAGTGTGATGTGGAAGAGGACGAGGCAGCCGCTCTGATTTTTCTGTCATCTTGTCTTCCGGCACCTGGCAGACAGCGCGGGTTCAGCAGTATGTCCCGTCTTGTTGACCTGTATATCCGGGAGAGGGTGCCTGTGTCGCGAGCCGACCCGGCCAGCCGGGCGTCGAGCCCACCGCGGCGCGCTGCGATCCAGCGATCGAAGAGGTGATCGCGGTGGCAGGCGCTGCAGGCTCCGGAACGGCATCCGCCAAAAGTGCGCGGGCCGGCTGCTCCCGGCAACTACCTGGTCGCTCCGCCGAAGCCGGGCCGGGTGCGGCTGCTCCGGGGCTGGCCAGCGGGCTAGAGCTGGCTGCAGCCGGTGGTGGCATCAGCGCTGTCATGGGCTTGGATGACCCGGCCGACCCTGGCGGGGACAGCGGCGCTGTTGAGATCGACGGGCCGCTCGCAGCGGCTCAGATCGGAAGGGCGCGCTCAGACTCTGCCCTAGGTGAGCCTTGCGCCGGGCAGGAGGCGGAACCAGGCGCCGGCCAGCACGGCGTCGCGGCTGCTGCCGGCCGCCCGCCGCAGGCGGCGGGCGAGGAGAGCCAGGACGAGCCGCTGGTTTCCGGCGATGATGACGAGGGCCTTCCCGCCGCCCGGGTGGCAGCCGGCGGCGCTACTGCCGATCCGGTCAAGGACTACCTCAAGCAGATCGGCAAGGTGCCGCTGCTCAACGCCGGGCAGGAGGTCGAGCTGGCCAAGCGGATCGAGGCGGGCCTGTTCGCCGATCACAAGCTCGCCGAAGGCAGCGGGGTGCTGCGTGCCGGCCAGCGCATCGACCTTGAGCGGGTCGCCGAAGACGGCAGGAGGGCCAAGAACCACCTGGTGGAGGCCAACCTGCGCCTGGTCGTCTCGCTGGCCAGGCGGTACACCGGGCACGGCATGCTGTTCCTGGACCTGATCCAGGAGGGGAACCTGGGCCTGATCCGTGGCGTGGAGAAGTTCGATTACACCAGGGGCTACAAGTTCTCCACCTATGCCACCTGGTGGATCCGGCAGGCGATCACCCGGGCGATGGCCGAGCAGTCCCGCACGATCCGCCTTCCGGTGCACATGGTCGAGGTCATCGGCAGGCTGGCCCGGGTGCGGCGGCAGATGCTGCAGGACCTGGGCCGGGAGCCCACCCCGGGGGAGCTCGCGGCCGAGCTGGACATGACCCGGGAGAAGGTCATCGAGGTGCAGAAGTACGGCCGCGAGCCGATCTCCCTGCACACCCCGCTCGGCGAGGACGGCGACAGCGAGTTCGGCGACCTGATCGAGGATTCCGAGGCCATCCAGCCCGGCGAGGCGGTCGGCTTCACGCTGCTGCAGGAGCAGCTGCACTCGGTCCTCGGCACGCTCTCCGAGCGCGAGGCCGGCGTGGTGTCCATGCGGTTCGGGCTGACCGGCGGGCAGCCCAAGACCCTGGGCGAGATCGGCAAGGTCTACGGGGTCACCCGGGAGCGGATCCGGCAGATCGAGTCCAACACCATGTCGAAGCTCCGGCACCCGTCCCGATCCAAGGGCCTCCGGGACTACCTCGACTGACCTGACCGGCGGCCGTCAGCCCCAGGATGTAACCAGCGATCCCGCCCGCCCGGCTCGCGGGCGCACAGAATGCCCAGAACTGGACGGCCAGCGTCGTGATCGGCCTCGCGCCGAACTCCGCGCATAACGCCGGCTCTTTGCGCG
>JBKQQQ010000786.1:0-2678 GCA_052144275.1 Streptosporangiaceae bacterium | reverse complement strand
GGCGGAGTCAGCCTGGCCGTCTGGATGGGCGGCGTTGCCTGCGAGATTGATAACGTGCGCCGTGCGTCCAACGGCATCCCGCCGCGCGACGGCGCGACAGATGAAGAGAAGGCCGTCCACGATCTGTGGGCCAGGGCGGTCCGGCGGATTGGCGCGCGGGTGACCGTGGACGTCATCGCGGGAACCAGCGCCGGCGGCCTGAACGGCGTGCTGCTCGCCACGGCTATTGCGCGCGGGGCGTCACTGGCTGACCTCAAGCAACTCTGGCTCAAGAGTGGCCAGATGTCAGCCGAGGCGCTGTTCCGGCCGCAGCCGCAAGGCGTGCTGTCGCTGATGAACGGTGACTTCTTCCACGACCAGATCACCGGCGCGCTGCAGAAGATGGCGCCGACCGCGCATGGCCGTGACATTTCGCTCATCGTCACATCGACCGCGCTCGGGCCGTCGTCCCGTCCGGTCCGGGACTCTGACGGGGAATACTTCAGCGAGGCGGACCACCGGCGTCGTTTCCACTTTTCCAGGCACGGTTCCCGGCCGCGATATGTCCAGACGGGCAACGGCTACGAGTTGCAGGACTGCCCGCCTGTCGATGACCTCGCCGACGACGAGCCGCTGGCGACCGCCGGCCGCGCATCGGCCTCTTTCCCGGTCGCGTTCGCGCCGGTGAGGGAGACATCGCTGCTGCGCGAGCGGCGGGTGTGGCCCGACTGGGCGACCGGCGACACCCCGGACTGGCTCGCTGACGGCGGGATCCTCGACAACTCGCCGTTCGACCCGGTGCTCGAATCGATCCAGCGCAAATCCGTCTCCGGGCAATGGCAGCGCACGCTGTGCTTCGTGGTCCCGTCCGGGGACGAGGCTGTCCTGGGCCGCGATATAACACCACCGGCTCCTGATGGAGCGGCCAGCCAGACAGCGGAGCCACCGCCACCGTGGACATCGGTTGCCTCCGCGGCGTTCAGCTTCCCGCGCGAAGCCAATTTCCGCGACGACATCGATCATCTGCACCGAACGATCCGCGACGGCAGGTCGTCCTTCGACGTCAGCCGGTTCCTGCAGTTCACCGGGGGCGCTTCCGCCGCCGGAGGCGCGTCGGCGGCACCAGCGCCCGGGCTGGCGCTTGCTCAGGTACGCCAGATCTGCACCGCCGCGATCTCGCTCTACCAGCAGTCGTGCGCGGCGGCCGCGATCTACCAGGTGCGCGATGTCATTGTGCGCTCACGTCCCGATGGCTACATCGACCCGGTCAGCGAGGTGACCGATCCCGGCCTCGATCCGGCCGAGCACCCGTGGTTGCCCGACGCCTTTCCCGCGGCCGACGCCGCCTTGCCCACGACGTGGACGTGGGGCGTCGACGCGGCCGATCGCGTGGTCCGCACCATGCTCCGCGCTACCAGGGGCGGATCCGGCCTCGATCAGCTACGGGAGGACCTGTCGACACGGCTCCACCAGATCGCAGCGATCGGCCAGGCCGTCGACGATTACCTGGTGTCGGCGACGGACGGGACGGCCGGCCTCTCCGACCAGATGGTGGTCGGCATGCTCGACGGCGCTTACGACACGCTGCAAGTGGGCGCCGCGCTCGCGCCGATCGTCGCCGGGGCGGCACAGGCCTACGCCGACGTCCAGCTCGGCGATCCGGACCGGGCGCCCGATGTCCTCGCCGCCGCCCTCGCGGTCGAGGTCAGCAACGGCGCGGGATCGCTACCGGACGAGAGCGCGCGGCCGATCTTCCGGTTCGTCCGCATCGGGCTCGACAATCCGCCGCCGCTGCTGCAGGCCGCGTACGACAGCGCGCTGAAAGACCCGGGCGGAAAGCCGAACGACCCGAATAACATCCTCTACGGCACGCGGCTGAACCACTTCGCCGCCTTCGCCGACCCGGACTGGCGCGCGTGGGACTGGATGTGGGGCCGCATGAACGCGCTCGCGCACCTGGCCAGCCTGCTCGGCCTGACCGAAGACGAGGTCAACGACCTGACGAACGCCATCCTCGCGGTCGAGGGCCGCCAGCTGTCAGCCGTCCAGGCTGGCATCAGGACGGTCATGAACCTGACCGGCACGCAAATGCGGGATTACCTGCGGTCGGCCGACCGCTTCCCGCCCGCGCTCGACGCGCTGTTCGACTTCATCCGCAGCCAGGCGCCGACCAACCCGCAACTCCGGAAGGAGATAGAGAATCTGGGCCAGATCGCATCGGACCTCTTCGGGCGCTCCGGCCACACCGGCCGCGTCAGCCACCCCATCCTGCGCGCCTTCGCCCTGATCCCCAGAAGACTTCTGTGGAAGCGCGTCGAACCGGGCCGATAAAGAAACCGGGCAATTGCCATGGGCTCGCCAGGACGGCGCGTTGGCTAGGATCACGGTGTGATCAACGGCGTGCACGCGGTCGTGTTCTCCCGCGAAGCGGACAAGGTCCGGGCGTTCTTCGCGGACGTGCTTGGCCTTGCGGCGGTGGATGCGGGCAGCGGCTGGCTCATTTTCGCGCTACCGCCGGCCGAGCTAGCGGTCCATCCGGCCGACGGGGACGGCCACCACGAGTTGTACCTGATGTGTGACGACATCCACGCCACGCTCACCGAACTGAGAGGCAAGGGCGTCGAGGTGGCCCGGGAGGTCTCTGATCAGCGCTGGGGGCTCATGGCCGCCATTCGCCTGCCAGACGGCAGCGAGTTCCC
>JBKQQQ010000785.1:0-4300 GCA_052144275.1 Streptosporangiaceae bacterium | reverse complement strand
CGCCGTCGCCCGACCGGGAGATCTCGACAGCCGCGGGCACGCCGGCCCAGGCAGCCGCTTCCGCGTACGCAGCGGCGTCGAGCCGCCAGATGCCGCCGTCGAAGTCGCAGACCAGCAGGCGGCAGGTTACTGTCAGGCAGCGTCACGTAAAGCCCGCAGGCGGCCGGGTTTTCCTTAGTCAGGTGCGCGGAGATGACCTCATCGGTAAGCGGCAGGTACTCCGGGTTGTCGCGGGTGTCTGTCAGGGCCTGAGCTGACTGTGACCGGCTAGATTCGGGTAGCTATGAGCAGACCATCGAGATGTATGTGCTTGACACGGCAAGCGCGGCATATGTCCACAACAAGACTCTCGTGCGGCGCAACGACGCGACCCCGGTACTACTGTTTTCCGGTGTCACGTTCATGATCGGAGTCGCGCGGGCTGCCCGGTACGTCCGGGCCGGGAGCTGGCAGCTGCCGAGCGCTCTTCTAGCTATGACCAGAGCGTGGATACAGGTGCGGCGACGATTCGGTCGCTGACGGGGAAGGCATGCGGGCCGGTGTGCAGGACGATGCCGACAGCGAATGCGTCGCCGGTCTGGTCGCGGAGCCAGGCCAGGTGGCGCGCGTCAGAGGCCGTGACGGTGGCGGCGGCCTTGACCTCGATGCCGATCAACTGCCCGCTGGCTGTCTCGATAAGCAGATCCACTTCCCTGCGCCCTTGCTCTTCGCGCAGGTGGTACAGGCGCGGGTCGTTGCTGCTTGCGGCGAGTTCCGCGCGCAACTGCGCGGCGACGAAGGTGTCGAGGAGGCGGCCCAGAATGTCGGGGCCGTACAGGATGGCGTCCCTGCCGAGTCCGAGCACGGCCGTGACGAGCGCCGGGTCGACCAGGTAGCGCTTGGGGGCTTTGACGAGCCTCTTGATCCGGTTGGAGAACCAGGCGGGGACCAGGTCCAGGACGAACATCCGCTGGAAGAGCGCCTGGTAGGCCTGGGCGGTCTTGGCGTTGATCCCGGCAGCGGACCACAGCGTTGACTCGGCCGCGGTGCCAGCGGTGTTCACCGCTAGGACGGATAGGTACCGGCGCAGCAGTTCCGGGTCCCGGCGGGGCGCCACCGCGGGCACGTCGCGAGTGATCATCTGCTCGACGTAGCCGGCGAACCACCGCCGCCGGGCGGCAGCCGGTATCCGCAGCGACGGCTCGGGGAAGCTCCCGGCGAGCATCAGATCCAGGTAGTCACGCACGCTGAGCGCGTCGTCTGGTGCAGTGACCGCATCCGGCCCGCCGTCTATGACCCGGTCGATGAACAGCGTCAGGCTGGCGCGTCCCCGGACCTCGCGGACCGACATCCCGTACATGGGGACCTGCAGAAGGCGGCCAGTGCCTGGCCAGACCTGGTTCTCCAGTTCCGCGCGGACGGAACCGGTCAGGATGTAGCGGCCGGGGGAAGGATCCTCATCCACTGAGCGCTTGACGGCGCCGAGAAGTTCCGGTACCTCCTGCCATTCGTCCAGGATGACCGGCGTGCGCAGCCCTGCGAGCATCGCGTCGGGCGAGGCCGCTACCGACTGGCGAACCTCCGGCCGGTCCATTCGCAAGACCGTGCCGCCGCGCCGGACCGCCGTGGTGGTCTTCCCTGCTGCCCGAGGCCCCACCAGCGAGATGGCCGGGAAGGACAAGAGCAGCTCGTCGAGCAGCCCATCGACGATCCTGGGCACATACAGGTCGCTCACCCGCCCAAGAGTACCTGTTTCCCGCACATCTAAATACCTGTTTCCCGCAGACGTGACTGCCAGTTTCCCGCAACCTGGCAACGTTGATGCAAGCCGCCGTGCAGGTGATAACGACACAGGTTATCCAGTAGAGGGGCGCCTGCTCATCGCCTGTGCGCGTCGGACCGGTGCTGGAGATAGCGGGCGATCTTCGCTGCTTTGCCGCAGTCGTCCATGCTGCACCAGCGGCGGCTGCCGTTCTTGCTCTGGTCGATGAACATGAACCGGCACGCGTGGCAGGACTTGATGCGGTCGGCTGGCCCGTGGGTTAGCAGCTCAACCGCCGCGGCGACGACAGACCACAGCGGGGCGAGGGGACCGCCGCCTGGATCCCACCTCCACGCACAGCCCCCCGTGCCGCCTGTGAGCTGCCCGTGTGCGAGGGCTTCGACGTAGGTGAGTTGCATGCGCCGTAGGGCAGCCTCGGGTGGCGCTGAACCGTCGGCGAGCGCGAGGAAGATCTCGTACATGTCGTCCCGGCACGCCTGCACTCGTGCGAATGCTGCGAGCAGGGCCGCGCGTGGCGCGGTTTCGCCAGGCGGAGCGTTGGGATCGGCGAGGCCAGCACGGCTACTCCAGGCCGCGAAGTCTTCATAGCTGGACAGCCACTCGCTATCGGCCGGACCGTGCCTGGGCCCGCCGCGGGTGTTGACGAAGTCCAGCGCCAGGTTGCCGCCAACTATCCGCAAGTCGGTGAGCGGTGATCGCGCTACAGGTGTTTCCATCAAAACTGATAATACCAGAACAGTAGGCAGGCGAAGTCCGGGCGGACGCGATTTCTGATCATGTGTGTTACCATCAAAGTGTACTTTGAAGGAAACATGAAGCGGAGTGCAGGCAGACGATCACGAGCAGCGAGGGAAACGCACCATGTTCAATTACGGTTACCTGACCTATCAGGCAGAGCGCGCCAAGACCCAGGCCGAACAGCGCGAGACTGATGCCCAGCTGGGTCGGCTTTCTGCAGCATTCGCCCAGTTGCTCCGTCCACTCACCAAGCCGGCGCGCGCCTGGCGCCGCCAGCCAGGTACCGGCCAGCCGGGCCTGCGACCGTGCATGCCAGCCGATAACGGGAGCTATCTGCCAGGACTGGGAACCCGGTCTTCACCATGACAAGACGAGCCGAGGAGACCGCAGCGCCACCTCATAACCCAGGCCGGCACCCGCCCCCAACGGAACGGCCTTACGGGCCACGCCCGCCCCGCTGCCAGAAAGCAGGCCCGTGACCTGGCAGGCGCGCACCACGGCCCGCCTCTCCAGATTGTCAGGCTGGCTAGCGACCCCATTGGCCGTCAGCCAGCTTGTCTTCGCTAATCCAGGTGCAACCACTGGCCGCCGTGCAAACGATAACGACACAGGTACCAAGCGGCGGGTATGCCAGTCCTGGCGAGGAGCCGACACATCATGGTGCGGTCGGTCAGAGGTCATCCGGGAGTTCATCATCAGTGCGTTCTGCGGCGAGACGGCGAGCGAGATCGTCATACCATCCCGTGACCCATCTGCGTGGGTCGGCGATCCTGGATTCGCCGAGTCCGTATTCAGTGAAGTCGTCGTCGGGGAAGACACTGACGCCAGACGTCCGGAACCGCCGTCCTCCGGTCCGGGGCGACAGCCGGCATGGATGGCACTACATTCGGTAACCAAACAGGTCGTTTCGGTTATGCGGCAATTCTGTGGCGATCCGCTCATCCGTCCTGATCAGAGAAGATGTCTTTTAGGAGGAGCCCGAGCCGCGCGGGCGGTTCCTCTTCAGGGAAGATCTCGCGCACCGAGGCGAGGACGTCATCGACAGTATGCAGGTCGAGCACCTGCGCGAGTTGCCGGATGTCTTCCGCGTCACGAGGCCGGGCTGCGAGCGCTTTCATAGCCAGGAGATGCGTCGATCTCGTAGTCGGCGACGAACACGCCCCGCCTGCGCAACGCGGCCGGGGCATGCACGAGCGCCTGCGCGCGCGCGCCTGGCGTATCGAACGGGAACCAGAAGCGCCGCAGCCCGCGAGATGCCGACCACCCCGGCGCGTCCCTGCCATCTCGCATGGCAAGGTGCTCGGCAAGCCCCGCGAAGAGCACGTCCCAGCGCTCATCACCGGTCGATCCCGGCGCATCCGCGAGCAGCCGCTGACGCGCCCCTGCTGGGTCCCGGCGATACTCCTTCAGGAACTCGACGACCAGCCGCCATCGCGTGTCGAAATCCGGCTCGGCCGCGATGAAGCGAGCAAGCTCAGCAAGGCTCATCGGCTGGTAACTCACAACCACAGAGTAGCGAACGCGGCCCATCCCGCACCGCTTCCGGGACGTGGCCCCTGAGAGGCATGCCATCGGCACTGAGGCGACAATGCCTGCGCCTCAAGCCACATCCGTCAGCTGTTTGCCCAGCTCAACGGCCATATATACCAGTGCAGCCACATGCCGCAGTGCAAGCGATAACGACACACTTCAGCTCCGCGCTCATGCGACCCTGACCGTCCAGTCGCCCACCCGGGCTACGACGTCGACCGTCCCGCCGAGGGCCTCGACGTAGCCGCGGATGGCGTCCACCTCGGTGAC
>JBKQQQ010000784.1:0-13508 GCA_052144275.1 Streptosporangiaceae bacterium | reverse complement strand
CGGCGGGGCGAAGGCGGTCCGGAACCGGGTCAGGGCGCGGTCGGTGTCGCCGTCGGCGGCCCAGGCTTCCAGGCCGACGGTGCCGGCGTAGCCCATGTCGGCCAGGGCAGCGGCGACGGCCGGATAGTTGATCTCCCCGGTCCCCGGCTCGCACCGGCCGGGCACGTCGGCGACCTGGATCTCGCCGATCAGCGGGCCGGCCCGGCGGACCAGCTCGATGAGGTTCCCCTCGCCGATCTGGGCGTGGTACAGGTCGAGCATCAGCCGGATCCGCGGGTGGCCGACCGCCTCGACCAGGGCGAGCGTGTCGGCGGCCCGCGCGAACGGGACGCCGGGGTGGTCGACGGCGGTGTTGAGGTTCTCCAGGCAGAAGGTGATCCCGGCCCGTTCGGCCAGCTCGCCGAGCCGGGTCAGGGTGCGCGCGGCCGATATCCACAGCGGGCCCGGCATCTCGGGCCCGGGAACCACCGGGAGGCCCTTGCTGTCCAGGCCGGTGCCGTGCAGGTTCAGCCGGGGGCAGCCGAGCCTGGCGGCGACCGCGATCGACTGCTCGGCGGTGCGGACCAGTTCGTCGGCGCCGTCGCCGAAGTCGCCCCGGATGTAGCCGGTCATGGACGAGAACGTCGCCCCGGTGGCGGCCAGGGCGTCGATGTCATGGCGGGTCCAGTCCCATATCTCGGCGTCGAAACCGGCCTCGGCGATCCGCCGGACCCGCTCGGTGACGGGCAGGTCGACGAAGACCATCTCAGCGCAGACGGCCAGTCGCATCGGCTCCCCCTTTCTTCGAGGGTTTCTTCCGTATGATGCCGTTCATGTCAGAGTCTTCGCCAGCGACGCTTCCGGTCACCACCACCCTCGGGCTCCCCGGCATGACCATCGAGCGGGACCTGGGACTTACCTTCGGGCTTGTCGTGCGCAGCATGGGCTTCGCGAAGTCCTTCGGCGCCGGGCTCACCGCGCTGCGCCAGGGCGAGGTGCCCCAGTACACCTCGCTGCTCGAGGACAGCCGCCGCCACGCCATCGACCGCATGATCGACAACGCGCGGCTGCTCGGCGCGAACGCGATCGTCGCGATGCGGTTCGACTCCTCCGAGATCAGCCAGCAGCTGACGGAGATCGTGGCCTACGGGACCGCGGTCGTCGTCCGGCCCACGGGGTAGCGTGCCCGGTCCCGGCGGCCCGCGGCCGCTGGCCGCCGGCGCCGACCGCGAGCGGCTGGTCGCGCTGCTGCGCGAGCACTACGCGGTGGGCCTGTTCGGCCTGGACGAGCTGGACCGCCGGGTCGGGATGGTGCTGAGCGCGCAGTACCTGGACGAGGCAGCCGCGGCAGTCGCCGACCTGCCGGGAGTCTCCGCGCCGGGCCCCGAATCCGGCACTGCCGCGCCGCGTCGCGTCAAGCGTCGGCGTGGCCACGCCCACGCCGACAAGCCGGCCGCCGGGTGGATCCCGACGGACGAGCGGTTCCGCGACCCCACCACGCGCGCCGTCATGCGGGTGTGGGTCGACCCCGCGGACCAGAGCCGGCACTACGTCCCAGAACCAGGCGCCTGACGCTGCCCGGCGAACCGGCAGCCAGGTCTGGCAGCCAGGCGCGCTCGCACGATCAGACCACATGGGCAAATGCGGCGCAGGGCTAGCATGAGGGCATGCCGGGTTCGGCGGGCGTGGTGCTGGCCGGCGGGCGGTCGTCCCGGATGGGCTCGCCGAAGGCGGCCCTGGAGTGGCACGGGTCCACGCTGCTGCGCCGCACCGTCGGCATCCTCGCGCGGGCGACCGGCGGCCCGGTCGTCGTGGTCCGCGCCCCGGGCCAGGAGCTTCCCCCGCTGCCCCCGGACGTCGAGATAGTGGACGACCCGCGGGAGGGCAAGGGACCGGTGCAGGGCCTGGCCGTCGGCCTGGGCGCGCTCGCCGGCCGCGCCGAGGCGGCCTTCGTCAGCTCCACCGACATGCCGTTCCTGCACCCTGCCTTCGTCCGCCGGGTGCTGCGCGCGGTGCACGAGGGCGCCGACGTGGGCCTGCCGGTGGCGCGGGGGTACCCGCAGCCGCTGGCCGCCGCCTACCGCACCACGCTCGCCGCAACAGCGGAGCGGCTCGTCCAAGAAGAACGGCTGCGGCCCGCCTTCCTCTACGAAACCTGCACGGTGGCCCGCCTCGACGAGGCGGCCCTGAAGGACGACCCGGTGCTGGCGGCGCTCGACCCCGGCCTGGATTCCGTGGTCAACATCAACGAGCCAGACGACTACCGAACGGCCCGGTCCCAGCCCGGTCCCGAGATCACCGTGCAGCGGTTCGGCGTGCTGGCGAATGGCCCAGGACCGAACGGGCGGCGGGCCCCCGAAATGGTCCGCGCGGCCACCGTGGCCGAAGCCGCGGCAGCCGTGGGCGTCGATTTCGGCGGGCACGTCACGGCGGCGCTGAACGGCGACCAGATCACCCGGGACGGCCAGACGCCGCTGGCGGCGGGGGACACCGTTTTCTTCCTGTCCGCAGACGCGGGCGGCTGAGCCATGCGGAAGGCCCGCTAGGGAAGCCGGTCGTCCTGGCCGGAGGCCAGCAAGCTACCCTCGGCAGGCGGATTCCGTCTGGGGTCTGGCACGGGGCTGTACGGCGGGATCCTGTATGGCTTGCGCTCGCCGAGTATCAGGTACCCAATCAGAGAATCGTCGTAGGGGAGATCTGGGTAGGGGAAGTACTCCTCCGGTTCGGATTCAAGGTCCGGGAAAATCATCCCTGACGGCGCTTTCCGTGGGCCATTCCGGCCCGGCTTCGCCAGAACAGGCCGGCGTTTCGTGCGCGCGATCAGCGCCGCCGCTCCGGCGCCCGCCGCGGCTATCAGCGCTATGACGGCGATGAGGGCCGGAGTGGCGGACCCCCGCTTGCCTGCCGGGGAGGCGGACGCCGCGGCCGACGGGGACGCGCTGAGCTGCCCGGCGACCGACCGGCCCTGCGGGGTGGCCAGCCAGGCTCGGTATTTCGCATAGACCGGGTTGGGCGCGCTGGCCGGCACGGGATAGGCGGAGGCGTTCACCGCCTGGCTCAGCCGCAGGATTCCGTATCCGAACGAGTCGTTGGGCACATGCCCCTCCGGCAGCGCTGTGCCGGTGAGCCGCTGGATCACCCAGTACCAGGGCATGGTGGGATACCGCGACCGGATCAGCGCCACCGCACCCGCCGCCAGCGCGCTCGCCGCTCTGGTGCCGCTCACGCCGGTGACGAGCCGCCCGTCGCGTCCCGACGTGATCAGGTCGGCGCCTGGATTCACGACCGTGATATACGGCTGGCGCGTGTCGTGCGGCCACAGCGACCGGTTCGGTGTCACCGCGCCCACCGCCAGCACGCCCGCGCACGAGGCGGGCTCGGCCGGCCCGGCGCCAGCGAGGTTGGTGTCACCCGCGGCCGCGACGACCACGATGTCGCGGGCCAGCGCATAGGCCACCGCCGCCTGCTCGGCCGCGTCGCACCCCGACGCGGAGACGGACGGATATTCCTGCGAGATGTCGATGACCTGCGCCCCGTGGTTCGCCGCGTAGATGATGCCGGCCGCCGTCGCGCCGGGATCGGCGGTCACGTCGGTCACGCCGGCGTTGATCACGACCGGCAGGATTTTCGCCTTCGGGGCGACGCCGACCATCCCGGTGCCGTAGCCCTGCCCGGCGATGAGCACCGACATCATGGTCCCGTGGCCGTCGCCGTTGGTGTTGAAGTCGGTCTCGCCGTTGGTGTGGTGGCCGGTGGTATCGCCGCCGGGCAGGACCGCGCCGCGCAGGTCAGGCACGCTGGCCTGCACTCCGGTATCGAGGACGGCCACCGTGACGCCAGCGCCTTCGGTCAGCGGCCACACCCGCGGCAGGATTTTCCAGCTGGTAAACCACCACTCGCCGGCGCGCGGCACCGGCCCTAGGACGGCTCCGTACCGCACCTGACCGGACCCGCCGCGTTCACCCGGCGCCGCCCAAGCCGACGAGGCCGCCCAAGCCGACGAGGCCGCCACCCCGGACACCACGGCCGCCACTCCAGCTGCCGCCAGCATCCGCCTGATCACTATGACCACCGTTTACCCGAGGCGCGCAGAAGGAACGGGACGCATTCCCGAACGATCCCGGCAAGGATGGTCACTACGCCTCCTTGTTGAATCCTCTGACACGGCTGTCACAGGCGTCCCTTTAAGTAACGGCTACCGCCCCCCGGGGTGGCCAGACCCGCCCCGGTGCCGTTAGCAGGCCGTAACTATTCCGGATTCCGCGGCAGATGCTGATCGAGCAGGGGAGCCCAGGGGGACGCGTCCCCGTCAGCTGAGACGCCCGAGCCGGGACCCCACGGCGGCCGTCGCGTCGAGCGGAAGGCGCAAGGCATACCGGACACCGCCTGGGATGGGCTCAATGTCGATGCTTGCTCCGGCCCTGGCGGCCTGCTCCACCAGACCTTCGGGTTTCCTGTCGGTCCAGTCCAGGTCGGCGGCGTGCGGCCGCGCCGTCGCCTCGATCACCGTCAGGCATGCTTCCTCGTCGGTCGTGACGCCGATGCTGGCGGGGACGGCGTCCGGCCCGATCACCACGAGGGCCTCGCGCAGCAGCTGGACAAGCCAGGTCCCGGTGCCCGGGTGCAGGGCCCCGTCGACCGGGCCGCTGAAGCTGACCTCCGGAGCCGGGGATATACCCTCGCAGAGGTCCATGATTTCCCGGCGCAGCCCGCGGTCGCTCAACCGCTGCTCTAGGTCGAAGACCGTGTCCCGCAGCAGGCGCAGCACCTGATCCAGGTCGCTGGCGGCGGCTTCGACCCGCTGCCGCACGCCACGCTGGGTAGCCAGGGACGCAGCGCTCTGCAGGGCCAGCCCGGCGGCGAAGACCCGCCGGATGACTTCGTCCTGAAGGCCGGCGGCAATCCGGTCCCGGTCCTGCTGCACGGTCATTTCCCGCAGCCGCTCTTGCAGTTGCGTGCTTTCCCGCTGGGAATGCGCGATCCGGTCGCGCAGGCCGTGGGCGGCCACCGAGATCATCGTGCCCAGCGCGGCGAACAGCAGCACCCGGCGGGCGATCACCGCGTCGGCGTCAGCCGTCGGAACCAGCGAGGTGATTACCTCCACGGCCACGACCGCCACGACGACGCAGGCAGACTCCCAGCGCTGGTGAAACAGCGCCGTCCACACCAGCGGGACCAAGATGACGAGCCCCCCGCCCGCCGTGGCGCCGACCGCCAGGATCAGCGCCAGGACCGACCCGGTGCAGGTCAGCGGGATCAGCACCGTTGCCCACGCCGGGAGCCTGTGCCAGGGCAGCGCGAACAGTGCGGCCACCGCCAGCAGCAGGACGATGCTGACGATCATCGCCGGCGTCGACCGCACCCCGGGCACCGCCAGGCTCACCTCGGCCAGCACGGCGACCACGGCGAACGGGACGACCCTGGCCAGCAGCCCGGGCCCACGGAACGGGAACCCGGGTGGCTGTCCCGGATCAGGCGGCGTTACCGGCCGCACCGCGGACTCAGCTAGAGACCCCATCTGTGACATCCTCCGGGGTCGCGAGATCACGCGTAGACAAGGGCTGCCCGCGCTCACGAGCCTGAGCCGTGGCAGCGCGATCCCGGCGCACCCGCGCTGGCTAGGCATTGCTCAAATGAGCATAACTCGCCGTTCTGGTCCGGCCCAGACGTCAGGCCGCCGTCTTCCAGCAGGTTCCCCATGACTCCAGGTCATCCTTCTCCCGCCGCACCGCCGCACCGCCGCACCGCCGCACCGCCGCACCGCCGCACCGCCGCACCGCCGCGGACCGGGGCCCGCGGCGGTACAGGAGACCGAACGGCGTCAGTCTGAGCCAGCCGGCCCGGCCGGCGCGGGGGGCTCAGCCGGCGCGGGGGGCTCAGCGGGCGCGGGGGGGCTCGGCCGGGCGCGGGCCTTGACCCGGCTGCGGGGCCTGCTCGCGAGTCAGGTTGAAGATGCGCTCGACCTGGCTCACCATGCCTTCCGCCCGCTCCCTGAACTCGTCGAACCGCTGCAGGACCTGGCCGACCCGGTCTGGTATCCAGTCGGCAGGCTCCCCGCGCAAGTCCGAGGGCCTCGGGGGGCGCGAGGGCCTCGGGGGGCGCGGCGGCCGCGGCGGCGGCGGGCCGTCCCAGCGGCCCCGGTAGTGGACCTGGCGGGCCCGGTAGTGCGGCTGCCCGCTGGACTCCCAGTCATCATGTTCCGCATCGGCGGCTTCCGATTCCGCGTGGCAGGCTTCCGATTCGGCCTCGCAGGCTTCTTCCTCGGCCCGGTCGGCGGCGTCCTCGGCCCGCTCGGCCTCCTGTTCGGCCCGGTCGGCCCGGTGCTGCGCCTCATGCGCCGCGGCCCGGGCCTGGGCGGCCCGCTGCTGCGCTTGCTCTTGGTCCTGCGCGTCGGCCCAGCTGCGGGTGAGGCTGGCGGCTTCGGCGGCCATGTCGGCGGCGTCGTGCGCCATCATGGCCGCCTCCTCCGCCTGCTCGGCCCGCTCCCGGGCTCGTTCGGCCCGCTCCCGGGCCTGCTCGGTCAGTTGCCGTGCCCGGTCCAGGCGCTCCTGCGCGCTCAGCCCGCCCTCGCCCGGGCCTGTGCTGTCCGGGGCTGTGCTGGCCGGGCCTGTGCTGGCCGGGCCTGTGCTGGCCGGGGCTGTGCTGTCCGGGCCTGTGCTGTCCGGGCCTGTGCTGTCCGGGGCTGTGCTGTCCGGGGCGGCTTCGTCCTCGGAGTGCTCGCGCTCGACCGCGTGCCTGGCCACGCTGTAAGGTTCGCCGGTCTCGGCCATACGCTGGCGGGTGGCGATCTTCCGCGCCTTGTCCTCAGTCATGATCATTTCTTCCCGGCGGGTCGGCCCGCGTCTGCCCGCCATGGATGAATGGCATGACCAGAAGCCCGCCACGGTGAATGGCGTGGCTAACCAAGCCCGCGAGTCGTGGACCCTTGTCCTCGTCGCCAGCACCGGCGCGGGCCGGCCGCTGGCTCGGAAGCGGGCAGGCGGTGCGCTGCCACTACCAGGCAGCGTACCCAGCCGTCTCGCCGCCGGCAATGAGGGAAACCCGACCGTTGGCGCGGGGGAAAACCTAACCCGCGAGCGGCACCCGGGCGATGCGGTGCCAGCGGGCCATGTCCTCGCGGAAATCTGTCCAGAGCTCGGCCGCGTCGATGCGGATCGTCACCGGCAGGGCCATCCCGAGGGCGGCGATGACGGCGGGTTTGCGGTCCTCGGGCAGGTCCGAGTAGAGCAGGCTCAGGTGCGGCCGGTACGGCGGGAGGTCCAGCCCCCAGGCGCTTGCGCCCGCCTCGTGCAGCGCGGTGAGCCGCGCGGACGGCTCGGCCCGCAGGTACAGCGAGCGGAAGAAGGCCTGCTCGTGGCCGAACCCGGCCAGCGACACCTCGAACGGCGGCACCCCGGCCACCAGCCGCTCGAGCTCGCGGCTCACCTCGCCCTCCGGCGCGTCGAACGCGTCGACCAGCGTGACATGCGGCGCGAACACCGGCGCGGCGTGCTCGGCGGCGAGCCTGCCGATGACGTCGGCCAGCCGGTCGCGTTCTGGCCCGGCCGCGGGCACCAGCCAGGTCATGCACGATGTCATCGTCACTCCAGCTCAGCAAGGCGGCCCGCCGATGGCCGGGACCGTAGCAACAGGGTCCGTTCGGGATAATTAAAGACCTATTGAGGCCGAACGGGCAGTGGCGCGCCTCCTGGCTCCTGTTCGTGCTCAGGCGGCCCGCCCGCGGGCCTACGACTCCGGGACCGAGCCGTGGTTCCCGGTCCGCTCGACGGCGACGTCGGAGGTCCACCGGGCCTCGACGCGGCCGAACCGCCAGTAGGCCAGGGCGGCCACCCAGACGGCGACGAACAGGGCGACGATGCAGAACCCGGCGGTGTTGATGTTGAAGTCGGCCATGACCGACCAGAAGGAGCCGTTCAGGTGCAGTTCGGCGGTCAGCACGCCGAGGATCTCGATGGTGCCGATGATGAACGCCGCGCCGATGGACAGCCCGCTGATGACCAGGTTGTAGTAGACCTTGCGGACCGGCCGGGCGAACGCCCAGCCGTAGGCGAAGTTCATGAACAGGCCGTTGGTTACGCCAGGTGCGCCCGGTTATGGAATCCTGAGCTGGTGCACCTGCTGCCCGCGGACCGGTCCGACCACCGGGTCATCGACGCCGAGCGGATATGCCAGGCCATCGCCGCCCTGGACAGCCCCGAGGCGATCCAGGCCCGCGCCCGGCAGTTCGCCGTGCTCGCCGATCCGGCCCGCCTCACGCTGCTGACCTGCATCAAGGCGGCCGGGCCGATCAGCGTTTCCGACCTCGCCGCTGCGACCGGGATCAACGACGCCACGGTGTCCCAGACGCTGCGTTACCTGCGGGCCAGCCAGACGGTCATCGCCGAGCGCGAGGGCCGGGTCGTCCGCTACCGGCTCGCCAGCACCCCGATCACGGCCCTGCTGGCCGACCGGGCTGGCCGGCCGGTAGCACCGTGACCGACCTGACGCTGGTCAACGCCAACGTGCTGACTATGGACCCGGACCCCTCGGCCCCGCCGCGAGCCTCGGCGGTCGCTATCGCCGGCGGCCGGATCGAGGCGCTGGACGCGAGTTCCGGGGTCCCGGCCGGCTCTGGCCGGGTGGTCGACCTGCGCGGGGCGACGGTGCTGCCCGGGTTCCACGACGCGCACAACCACATGGTCGGGTTCGGCATGTCGCTGGCCGAGGTCGACCTGCGCTCCTCCGCGGCCGGCAGCCTCGACGAGCTGTACGCGGCGATCGCCCGCCGGGCGGAGACGACGGCCCCGGGGGACTGGGTGATCGGAGCCGGCTACGACCAGAACAAGCTCGGTGCCCACCCGAACCGGGACGCCCTCGACCGGGCCGCGCCGGGGCGGCGGGTCTGGCTGCGCCACACCTCCGGGCACATGTGCGTGGTGAACAGCCCGGTCCTGGCGGCCCTGGGGCTCGACGCGGCCGCCACCGAGTTCCCCGGCGGCCGGGTCGCCACCGACTCCAGCGGCCGTCCCACCGGCCTGCTCGAGGAACGGGCCCAGCTCCTGGTCGGCAGCCTGGTCTACCCGTACCCGCTGGCCGAGCTGACGCAGGCTATCAGCCGGGCGGCCGGACAGTACCTGAAAGAAGGCATCACCAGCTGCACCGAGGCCGGCATCGCCGGCGGCTGGGTCGCGCACAGCCCGGCCGAGCTCGCCGCCTACCAGGCCGCCAGGGACACCGGCGAGCTCCGCGTCCGGGTCGAGTTGATGCCGGCCGCCGAGGTGCTGCACGCACTCGGGGCGCACGCCGGCGACGGCCTGGTGGCCGGGCTGGACCTGGGCATCAAGACCGGCTTCGGCGACGACTGGCTCCGGCTCGGCCCGGTGAAGATATTCGCCGACGGATCCCTGGTGGGACGCACCGCCGCCCTGATCGACCCGTACGACGGTGACGGAGACGGGAATGAGGACGACTGTGGCTACCTGCAGGCCGACGCGGCCGACCTGCAGGCCACGATCATCGCCGCGCACCGCTCCGGCTGGCAGGTCGCCACGCACGCGATCGGCGACCTGGCCATCGACGTGGTGCTCGACGCGTACGCCCGCGCACGCCAGGAGTACCCGCGGCGCGACCCGCGGCATCGCATCGAGCACTTCGCCGTGGTCCAGCCCCGCCAGGTTGCCCGGGCCGCCGAGCTCGGCGTGATCGCCGTGCCGCAGGGCCGCTTCGCCACCGAACTCGGCGACGGCATGCTCGCCGCGGTCGGCCCGGCCCGGCACGGCTGGCTTTACCGGCAGCGGTCCCTGCTCGAGGCGGGCATGGTGCTGCCGGGCAGCTCGGACCGGCCGGTCGTGTCGGGGGCGCCGCTGCTCGGCATCGCCGATATGGTGAACCGGCGCACCGCCTCCGGCGCTCCGTTCAACCCCGGCGAGGCCATCACCGCCCAGCAGGCGCTGTACGCCTACACCCGCGGGTCGGCCTACGCCAGCCGCCAGGAGCACGTCAAGGGCTCAATCGCCCCGGGCATGCTCGCCGACCTGGTGGTGCTGTCCGAGGACCCCACCGCCGTCAGCCCGGAGCGCATCGCCGACGTGGCCGTGCTGGCCACCATCGTCGACGGCCATCCCCGCTACGACGCCGGCGCGTTCGACGGGCTCAGCTAGGGCCAGAGCCGGCCGGTGGCCCGGCGGGCGCTGCCATCCCGCCGGTCATCGCCCCCTTGAGGTACTGCTCGCAGTACTCGGGGAAGCTGTCGATTTCGGCCCGGAACCCCGCCAGCGGATCGCGGCCCGGCCGGCGCTCGAATCCGCTCAGCCGCTCGCCGATGTAGGCGAAGAACCCGGTCTTGGTCTGCTCTCCGTCGGAGACCGCGTCCAGCCCGGCCGAGCGCTGCCGGGCGACCACGTCCGCGACGGCCAGGCGCTCGGCCTCGGCCCGTTCGGCCGGATCGACCTGCCGCCCGGCGGCCGCCGTCTTCATCAGGTCGAGCAGCGCAGGCGGCCGGGCCAGGCTGCCGACGTGCGTGGTGCCGATGCGATCGGTGCTTCGTTGCATGACAGTTGATATCTCCAGCCCGGCGAGAAAAGATGCCCAGGGCCGATTTGTCTGCGGTCGTGGGTGCCATAACCCCCGAAACCGCAGACCAAGCAGCTGCGAGACTAGGGGACGTGGATGAGGAGTCGCTCGCCGCGGTGACCGAGGCGGCCGGGAGCAGTAGCGCCGCGCTGGCGGCCGTCGTGGCGCGGGCCCGGGAGGCGCCGGGCTCCTGTGCGGTCGTACTGGTGGAAGGCATGAGCGATCAGGCCGCCCTGGAGACGCTGGCCGCCCGCCGCGGCCGTAACCTGCGCGACGAGGGCGTCTTCATCGTGCCGATGGGCGGCGCGACCAACATCGGGCATTTCCTCGGCCTGTTCGGGCCGCGGGGGTTCGGGGTCCGGCTGGCGGGCCTGTGCGACGAGGGGGAGGAGCGCGACTTCCGGCGCAGCCTGGAGCAGGCCGGGCTCGGCTCCGGGCTGGACCGGGCCGGCCTGGCCCGGCTCGGTTTCTTCGTCTGCGTCGCGGACCTGGAAGACGAGCTGATCCGCTCGCTCGGCGTCAGCCGGGTCGAGCAGCTGATCGAGGCGCAGGGCGAGCTCGGCCCGTTCCGCACCTTCACCAGGCAGCCAGCCCAGCGAAACCGGACCCGCGAGCAGCAGCTGCGCCGCTTCATGGGCACCCGCTCGGGCCGGAAGATCCACTACGGCCACGTGCTCGCCGCTGCGCTCGAGCTCACCCGGCTGCCTGGCCCGCTGGACGGCGTGCTGTCCCGGGTGTGAGCCGCCGCCAGCCGGCCCCTGCGCCGTGTCCGGAAGTGTCCGCGTCCGCAGTCTTCCCGGCCCGGCCGCACGCTCGCGCTATTCGCGGCCCTGGTCATGCGCCACGGCGGTTAATGACCCGGCCGGGCCGGCCTGATATGCCTGAGGCCATTCTGCTGGCGCCTGTCGCATTTTGCAGGACAATTGCTGGTTCATTTCGCCTTTCCCCTCGATCAAAATAGGAGGCCGTTTGTGCGGTGTGACGCGGGTCCAGTTGGCGAGGAGGCAGATGAGATGGCGCAGCGGGTGGACAAGACGCTGCTTAGACCAGCCCCGGACGACGCCCGGGCGCAGCTGGAAGAGCTGGCGCTCCGGCATGAGCCCGGTGAGTACGCGGCCGCGGTGAGGCGGGCGGCGGACATCGTGGACGCCGTGCTGCGCGGCATCGCCGGCCCGGCGCGGTGACGGGTGAGCCCGGCGAACTGGCGGCCCAACTGGCGGCGCTGCGGGACGCCTTCCCCGGCTACCGGTTCCGGCAGCGGAACATCCAGAGTGCGGCCTGCTACCTGGCCGAGGCCCGACGCGATGCCGACGGGCCGCTGGCGGCCGCGCGGAGCCCGGACATCCTGGCGGACATGCTCGCCGCGGCGGCGGGACGCCCGGTGCGGCTGCGGCCCGCGGCTGTGGCCGCCGCCTACCGCGACCGGCTGATGACGGTGAAGCAGTGCGCCGCGATGTTCGGGGTGTCCCGGACGACGGTCATGAAGTTCCTGGCCGCCGAGGGGGTCGCCCTGCGCCGGCCGGGCGGCGACGTCGATGAACGGGCCGTGGTGACCGCCTACCGGGACGAGAGGCTGAGCCTGCACGGCTGCGCCGCACGGTTCGGGATAAGCCAGCGCCGGGTCGCCGCGGTGCTGGAACGGCACGGCGTTCCCCGGCGGCCGGTGGGCCGGCCGCCGCGGCCGCCGGCCGGCCGACGGACCAGTGCCTAGCGCTGTTCGACGATCTCCATGCCGTTGCCGTCCTGGTCGCGGAAGGCGAACATGGGCGGCACGCCCTCCCAGCGCAGCACCTCGTCCGCGTCGACGCCGCTGGCCAGCATCCCGGCGTGCACGGCGTCGGCGTCGGCGGCCACGAACCTGATGCCGGTCTCCACCCCGGCCGGCAGGCCGTCATGCGCCGCGACCAGCGCGATCGAGGTCGCCGCCCCGCTCGGGGCGACCTCGACCCAGCGGCGGCCGCCGCCCATGTTGACGTCGAGGCGCTTTTCGAAGCCGAGCGTGCCCACGTAGAAGTCGATCGCCCGGTCCTGGTCCGAGACCGGCACGCCGACCGTGCGCACGTCGGTGATCTTGCCTACGGTCATGGTCTTTCTCCTTACGGTGTCCTGTAATTCAGACCGCGGGACCCCGCCAGGATCATCGGTGCGTACCGGACCAGCTGCCGCGCGGGCGAGCTGGCTCAGGGGTCGAGGGTGAGCAGCTTGGCCGCGACCTCGGTCAGGTCCTCGCCCACGACGTCAGGCGGCTCGAACGGCGCGCCGAAGCCGCCGGACTTGCGGCTCACCCAGCCGGTGGTCAGCCCGGCCCGCTTGGCGCCGTGACAGTCCCAGTCGTGCGCGGCGACCAGGGCCATCCGTTCCGGCGGGACGTCCAGCACCTCCGCGGCGTATAGGTACACCACCACCGCGGGCTTCCACCGGTAGACCTCGGCGACCGAGACCACCCGGTCCACCAGCGAGCCAAGCCCGGTGCGGTTGATGAACGACGAGGTGAGGTACGCGGACCCGTTCGTCAGGCAGGCCACGCGCACGCCGGCGTCGGTGAGGGTGGTCATCGCGGGCAGCGCGTCGGGGAAGGCGGGCAGCTCGCCGAACCCCGCCATGACGTGCGCCACCTGGTCGTCGCTGATCGTGTAGCTGGTGAGCCCGCGCAGCGCGGCCTCGGCGACGTCGGTGAACGGCGCGAAGTCCCCGGTCGCGGACAACGCCATGCCGTCCCGCAGCGTGCGGGTGTACCAGGCCTCTAGCAGGTACGGGGGCTGGCCGATCTCGGTGAGCCGCTCGCGCAGCGGCTCCAGTGACATCAGCGTCTCGATCACGTCGAAGGCGACCACGGCCGGGCGATGCCTCATGACGACCCAACTCCGCTAAGTTTCTTGAGCGCTTCCTCGATGGTCCGGTAGAACGTCGGGTAGGCGTACGGCATGTTGCGCAAGGTGGCCAGCGGCACCTCGGCCCGGACCGCGACCTGCAGGGCG